>JAZUBE010000290.1:0-4059 GCA_045638325.1 Eubacteriales bacterium | reverse complement strand
ACTCCTGAGAGAAAGGCTGACCTCGACTTCCTTCTCCCTGTAGAGGACGTATTCTCCATCTCCGGTCGTGGTACTGTTGCTACCGGTAGAGTAGAGCGTGGTACTGTTAAGGTATCCGATACCGTTGAGATCGTTGGTCTTACCGATGAGAAGAGATCCACCGTTATTACCGGTGTTGAGATGTTCCACAAGCTTCTCGATCAGGCAGAGGCTGGTGACAACGTAGGTCTTCTCCTCCGTGGTGTTGCTAAGAACGAGATCGAGCGTGGACAGGTTCTCTGTAAGCCCGGCTCCATCAACCCCCACACCAAGTTCGTTGGTCAGGTATACGTTCTTACCGAAAAAGAGGGTGGACGTCAGAAGCCCTTCTTCTCCGGCTACCGTCCTCAGTTCTACTTCAGAACTACCGACGTTACCGGTTCCATCACTCTTCCCGCAGACGTTGAGATGTGCCGTCCCGGCGATAACGTTGATATGACTGTTGAGCTTATCACTCCTATCGCTATCGAGAAGGGTCTCCGTTTCGCTATCCGTGAGGGTGGTAGAACTGTAGGTTCCGGCGTTGTTTCCGAGATCCTTGCATAAGTAAAATTATGAGCATATTCGCAGAGTGGCTTTGCCACTCTGCGATTGTTGCTTGTTCTACTATATTTATATATTTGTTTGGTATCATTTTTACCTGAACTTAGCAAACGTGGCTGAATTTGTTGAAACGGAAATGCAGAAATGAAAAATAATGTAGATAATGAGTCGGTTTCCATTATAAGGTATGGAGAGTGGAAATGGAGTGAAATACTTTATTTTCCGGGTTCAAATAAATATATAAAAAATGATTACGAAGAAGAATATTTAGATACGGGCACTAAACATATTGCTAAAACAGAACTTTCTTTTGATGAAGTGCTTGATGCAGTTAGTAAGTTTCCTGATGCTCTATTAAAATTACAGAATATATCAGGGATTAATCTTGAAAAAGAGATAAGTGAAGCTGAAGAATCAGAATGATAAAATTTTATTCTAACTTAACACGAACTTGTCACTAAAAAGGTTGATATATAAAATGTGCAGCTTTTATAAGATAGTATATTGCGTGTAGTATAATAACTTATAAAGTTTTCGAAAGTCTCGGAAGCTTTTTCAAAAAGTTTTTGAGCGGGTATGGGGCAGAGCTCCATATGTGAATATAATATAATAACACATATAAATCTTTGGGGTTTGGTGAAATTCCATACCGGCGGTGATGTGCTGCAGTTGTACAAAGCCCGCGAACAGCTATATAGTTTATATAGTTGCCGAACAGGTGTGATTCCTGTGCCGACGGTTGCACTTTAGTGCAGATAGTCCGGATGATAAAAGATTAAGGTGTGCGCAGGTGTGTGCATACTTTCGCCCCGACTTTGTCGGGATTTTTTATTGCTCCAAGGATCCACGGAGGATCAAATGAATAAGAAACATAACGGTAACTCTACAGAACATATAAGAAAACTCTGTGCAGTTTCAATTTTCTGTGCACTCGCATATATTTGCGTATTCCTTATCAGATTCAAGGTAAGTTTCCTTACTTTTGATCTGAAAGATGCTGTAATGGCTATAGGTGCAATGTATTTTGGACCGATATATGCAGTTGTTATGCCCGTTACAGTATCGCTTATTGAATTTTTGACTATCAGCGACACAGGTGTGTACGGATTTATAATGAATTTTCTCTCCAGTGCAGCATTCTGCGTTGTCGCATCATCTATATATAAATTTCGTAAAACTATTTCCGGTGCTGTGATTTCTCTTGTTACAGCGGTAGTTGTAATGACAGGTGTAATGCTTTTAGCAAACCTTTTCATTACTCCGTATTATATGCACGTTACTACGGACGCTGTGCGCGGTCTTATTCCCGGACTTCTTCTTCCTTTTAATCTTATTAAGGGAATTGTAAATGCTGCTGTTGTCATGCTTCTCTATAAACCATTCTCTACAGCATTGAAAGCAAGCGGAATTATTCGGAAAACATCTGCAGATGTTCAGACTAAAAATATGTCGGCCGTATCACAGATAATTATTGCAATAATTTCAATCGGCGTTCTTGCAGGCGCACTTATTACTTTATTCTTTGTGCTTGATGCGTCAATCATCTGATCCTGTGAATACTCTGTAAAATCGAGGGGATGTTTGTTGAATTTTATTTTCAGTCGTGATATAATACACATTGTTATGTAAACTGAATTATAAGAAAGGAATCATAATACAATGCTTGCATTTCTAAAGAATCCCTTTGTTTATGTCTTCCTTGTATCAATGGTTCCTCTCATCGAACTACGAGGAGCTGTACCCATTGGTATCGGATTGGGACTTCCGTGGCATACTACTCTCCTCGTTTCCATTATTGGTAACTGTCTGCCAATACCGATCATTCTTCTTTTCGTAAAAGCTGTTCTAAAATGGATGCGCGGATGCAGTATCAAGCTGTTTTCCAAGGTTTCGAACTGGGTATTTGATAAGGCTGAAAAAAATCGTCCAAAAATCGAAAAATATGCTGCATGGGGACTTTTCCTTTTCGTGGCAATACCGCTTCCCGGTACAGGGGCATGGACAGGTGCACTTGTAGCTTCGGTTTTTGATATGAATAAATGGAAAGCATCTTTGTCAATTTTTGCCGGAGTTATTACCGCAGGACTTATTATGACTTTCGGCTCCGAGCTTGTGAAATATATTATCGGACTTTTCTGAAACTGTTGAATTGTTCATAAAACTATGGTATAATGATTAAGTAAAAATCAAATCTTATCGAGAGTGGCTGAGGGACAGGCCCTGTGAAGCCCGGCAACCTACCGATTCGGCAGAAACGGCAAGGTGCTAAATCCGGTAGATAAGAAGTCTGCGAACTACGTCTCCGGCTTCTTGTCGGAGATTTTTTATAAAATAAGGAAAGGAGAGCTTCATCTGAAGCGATTATAAATATGAGAATGCTTTTTACATCTGAGTCCGTAACTGAAGGACATCCCGACAAAATCTGTGACCAGATCTCTGATGCCGTGCTTGATGCACTTCTTCGTGAGGATCCTATGTCACGTGTTGCCTGTGAGACTGCTTGTACCACAGGTTTTGTAATGGTTATGGGTGAGATCACATCCAAGGCTTATGCTGATATTCCCACTATTGTCAGAGAAACCGTGCGTCGTATCGGTTACGACCGTGCAAAATTCGGTTTTGACTGTGATACCTGTGGCGTTATAAACTCCATTCACGAGCAGTCACCCGACATTGCTCTCGGTGTTGACAGATCTTTTGAGGCTAAGGCTGCTGATAAGTTTGACATCGGTGCAGGAGATCAGGGACTTATGTTCGGATATGCCTGCCGTGAGACAAAGGAGCTTATGCCTCTGCCTATCGCACTTTCTCACAAGACTGCTATGAAGCTTACTGAGGTGCGTAAGAACGGTACACTTGACTATCTCCGTCCTGACGGTAAGACTCAGTTCTCTGTTGAATACGAAGACGGTAAGCCTGTTCGTATCGATACTGTAGTTGTATCTACTCAGCATTCTCCCGATGTTGAGCTTGAGCAGATCCGTGCGGATATCATTAAGCACGTTATCAATCCCTCCGTTCCTGCGGATATGATGGATGAGAATACCAAGATCTTTGTAAATCCCACAGGACGTTTTGTTATCGGTGGTCCTAACGGCGATTCCGGACTTACGGGACGTAAGATAATTGTAGATACCTATGGTGGATACGCACGTCACGGTGGTGGTGCTTTCTCAGGTAAGGATCCCACTAAGGTGGATCGTTCCGCATGCTATGCGGCTCGTCACGTTGCTAAAAATATCGTTGCTGCAGGATATGCAGATAAGTGTGAAGTACAGCTTGCATATGCTATCGGTGTTGCAAACCCCGTTTCAGTGATGGTTGATACATTCGGTACAGGCAAGACCTCCGATGAGATCATCGCACGTGATGTTATCTCTAAGGTTGACCTCCGTCCTGCTGCAATTATTGAGCGTCTCGGACTCCGTCAGCCTATCTATGAGCCTCTTGCGGCTTATGGACATATGGGTCGTGAGG
>JAZUBE010000289.1:0-3419 GCA_045638325.1 Eubacteriales bacterium | reverse complement strand
TCTGCGATATGGCTGTGTTTACGCTTACATCGCCCGATGAAGCGCTTCTCGGGGTAGGAGCAAAACGCCTTTCCGAGATGATACGTGAGATGCTGTCGGGCAGATATTCCGACGTGAAAACGGTGGTGTTCGGGCCCTTTGAGGCTCCCGTCTATAAGGTGCAGAACAATTGCCGTATGAGAATGGTGATAAAATGCAGACTGTCAAAGCGAACACGTGAAATGCTCTCGGAGATACTCACGGAGTTCGGACGTAAGGCTACAAAACGTCTTACACTCAGCGTAGACCTGAACCCGTCGAGTTTGTGATCGGTGATTATTTTGCGGAGGAGGAACTTTTTGAAAAAAGCTCCCCCTCCGGACCTCCCCCTCAAAAACTTTTTAATAAATAAGTAAACAAAGTGATACTAAACTGTTTGGTCTGATGCCTTGCATTCGCTTTGCTTGTGTATTAGTTTGAAAGTTTTTGGGGAGAGCGCGAGAACCGCTTTTGTCCAAAAGGGGTTCTCACATAATGAAATATACTAAGGAGAAAAACCATGGCTATACTTAATATTGTAAAAGAGGGAGATCCGGTGCTTCGCAAGACAAGTCGCGAGGTAACTGAGATCACACCCAGAATAATCCGTCTTCTTGATGATATGAAGGAAACTCTTGCAGATGCTCAGGGCTGTGGCCTTGCGGCAGTGCAGGTTGGCGTGCTTCGACGTGTTGTTCTCGTTGACACGGAGGAGACAGGCCTTCTTGAACTTATCAATCCGAAGATCGTGGCTTACACCGGTACACAGGAGGAGACTGAGGGCTGTCTTTCCGTGCCCGGCGTGTGGGGTATCACCCGACGCCCCAAGTCCGTAACAGTAAAAGCTCTTAACCGTAACGGTGAGGAGATCACAGTAACCGGTACCGATCTTGCGGCAAGAGCATTCTGTCACGAGCTTGACCATCTTGACGGAACTCTGTTTATCGACAAAATGATCGAAAAGCTCGATCCCGAAGATTTTGAGTAATTTGAGGTTGTAACTATGCGTGTTCTTTTTATGGGAACTCCCGATTTCGCTGCAGAGTGCCTTCGTGCGCTAATTGATAAGGGCGAAAATATAATCGGTGCCGTGACTCAGCCCGATAAGCCCGTTGGGCGTGGAATGAAGCTCACTCCTCCCCCTGTGAAGGTGTTGGCGATGGAGCAGAGTATTCCCGTGTACCAGCCTGAAACGCTGAAGGATGGCGCTTTTACAGGCACTCTTGAGGAGCTTCAGCCTGACGTTATCTTTGTCGCCGCATACGGAAAGATACTCCCGAAATACGTGCTGGATTTCCCGAAGCATGGATGCATCAATGCCCATGCGTCTATTCTCCCAAAGTACCGCGGTGCCGCACCTATCCAGCGTGCTATCATGGACGGGGAGAGCGTGACAGGCGTTACAGCAATGTATATGGCAGAGGGGCTGGATACCGGAGATATGATCCTCTGTGAGAATGTGGATATCACCGATACCGATAACTTCGGTACAGTCCACGATAAGCTGTGCGTGGCAGGAGGTAAGGCTCTTTGCCGTGTGTGCGATATCCTCCATTCGGGTGAATCACTTCCGAGAGAGGTGCAGGATGATGCACTCTCTACCTATGCCGCAAAGATCACAGCAGAGGATTATACCCTCAATTTTGCCCGCGATGCTGCGGTAATTTCAAGACAGATCCGAGGACTTTCTCCCGTTCCTCTTTGCAGATGTAAGATGCCCGACGGTAAGGGACTGAAGATCTCTGCTGCAGTTGTGTCTGATAAGACGGTGCCTGCAGATGCAGTTCCGGGACAGGTTATTTCCGTCTCGGATAAAGGGCAGGGCGAGATAGTCGTTGCCTGTGGCAGCGGTGCTGTTGCCGTGACTGAGGTCCGTCCCGAGGGAAAGGGATCAATGAAGGCAGCAGACTTCGTACGCGGCAGAAAGATCGCTGTCGGAGATGTGCTTCTTTGAGGATATTCTACAGTTGTATAAAACAAGCCATATTTTACAAATGACTAAAATAAAAGGGGTGAAATGCCTGTGGCTGATGTAAAAAATAATAGAAAAAACGGGCAGAAAGCCTCTGCAAACCCACGCAGATATGCTGCGGATTCCCTTGTAAAATGGGAGAAAATGGGCAAATACGCAGGACTTGAAGCAGCGGCAACTCTCAGTGGCGATGATCTGCGCGGTGCTGACCGCGGGTTATATTCGGCGCTTGTCTATGGTGTGGTTGAAAGAGCAGTTACTCTTGACTATATCATAGACGGCCTTTCATCAACCCCGTCAAAAAAACTTGAGCCTATCGTGCGTGCCGCACTGAGACTTGGACTTTATCAGCTTCTTTATATGGATAAGATCCCCGATCATGCGGCGGTGTCCGAATCGGTGGCACTTGTACCGAGGAGAGCATCGGGACTTGTGAACGGTGTGCTGAGAGCGTTCCTCAGAGGAGAGAAAAAATTTGAGCTTCCCCCGAGGGAGAGTAGTCCTGTATCTCATCTTTCAGTGAAGTATTCCGTGCCGGAGGAGCTTTGCGGATTTTTCCTTGACGCTTACGGCGAGGCGGATACAGAGGGGATACTTGCATCCTCATTCGGAGGAGACAGGCTGTGTCTCCGTGTGAATACGCTGAAATGTTCAGTGGATGAGGCGCTGGCAAAGCTAAAGGAGCTTGGAGCTGATGCACGTGTGTCCGAGATAGTGCCTCATGTCCTTGTCACATCCGGAAATGAATTCCTTTCCGGTATCGATGAGGGACTTTGGTTCGTGCAGGATGAGGCATCTGCTACGGCTGTGGCAGTATTGTCTCCGGAGAAGGGTGCCACAGTCCTTGATATGTGTGCGGCTCCGGGAGGAAAATCCTTCGGCTGTGCGATAACTATGGAAAACGAAGGAACAGTCAGATCCTTTGATATACATGAAAATAAGCTGTCACTTATCCGTGACGGTGCAGCGAGACTCGGAATAAATATGATCGATGCGTCTGTTGGTGACGGTAAAGCACCTGCAGAAGAGCTTTGGGACTCTGCCGATTTCGTTGTATGCGATGCACCTTGCTCGGGACTTGGAGTTCTTTCAAAAAAGCCCGATATCCGCTACAAATCCGTTGCCGATATCGGAGGACTTCCCGAGGTACAGTACGACATTCTCTGCGGTGCGGCAAAATGTGTAAAAGATGGCGGGGTGCTTATGTACTCCACCTGTACGCTGAATCCCCGTGAGAATGAGGATGTGGTACGTCGTTTTCTCGCAGAGCATACGGAGTTTGAGCCTGTCTCATTCGATCTTTTCGGTATGGGCGGCGAAGGGTACGCAACCCTCATGCCCCATAAAACAGGCACCGACGGATTCTTTATTTCAAAGTTCAGAAAGTGCCAAAGGGGACTTTTTTGAAAAAAAGCCCCCTTTGGAATCC
>JAZUBE010000288.1:0-3234 GCA_045638325.1 Eubacteriales bacterium | reverse complement strand
GTCCGCGGCTACAAGGTAAAGATCATCATGCCGGACTCCGTAAGTGAAGAAAGACGCAAGCTCGTTGAGCACTACGGTGCCGAGGTCATTCTCGTTCACGATGCAGGAAACATCGGTCTTTGTATTGAAGAGTGTCTGAATCTTGCACTTCGTATGAAGGCTGAGGATCCCAGAGTTTTCGTTCCTCAGCAGTTTGAGAATCCCGCAAACCCTGCGATCCAGCGTTCCGGTACCGCAAAAGAGATCCTCGCTCAGGTAGATAAGCCTATTCACGGATTCTGTTCCGGAATCGGTACAGGCGGAACCATCACGGGAATCGGTGAAGTTCTGAAGGAAGCAAACCCCACAATGACTATCTGGGCGGTAGAACCCGAGAATGCGGCGATCCTTTCCGGAGGCTCCATCGGTACTCATGTGCAGATGGGAATCGGTGACGGTGTCATTCCCGAGATACTCAATCAGGATATTTACGATGATGTATGTATCATCAAGGATGAAGAAGCACTTCAGGCATCAAAGGATCTTGCATCAAAAGAAGGAATCATGTGCGGTATCAGCAGCGGTACAAATGTTGCGGCAGCACTGAGGCTTGCAAGGAAGCTCGGCCCCGGTAAGACTGTTGTGACTGTTCTTCCCGATACTGCCGAGAGATACTTCTCCACTCCCCTTTTTGAATAAATAAAAATAAACCGTCGGTCTTCTCATCGACGGTTTTGTATATTAGAAGGATCTGCTGGATATATTTATGAATATACAGAAATGGATAAAAGAAAACACCTCCTCTCTTTCGGGTAAAACCGTGGTTATCACAGGTTCAACCGGAGGTATCGGTGCGGAGCTTTGCCGTCACCTCGCAGGACTCGGTGCAAAGCTTGTGTTGATGGACAGAAATACCGAAAAGTCAAATATTCTCGGTAATACACTTCGCCGTAATTTTCCCGGACTTGAGGTTAAATACATCAAAGCTGATCTTGAGGACATAGACTCCGTGCGAAATGCCTGTAAACTGCTGAAGGAAATTGCCCCCGATGCCATCATCCATAACGCAGGTGCGTACAGCATACCCCGTCACAAATGCAGTACGGGATATGATAATGTATTTCAGATTAATTTCCTGTCCCCGTATTATATTATAAAGGAGCTTCTGCCTACTCTAAGAGAAAAAGACGGTCGTGTCATCGTCGTGGGAAGTGTTGCTCATAATTATTCCGTCACAGATCCCGATGATACCGATTTTTCTGCCAGAAAAAAGGCAAGTCTCGTGTACGGCAATGCCAAAAGGCACCTCATGTACGCTACTCATGAGCTTTTAAAGGACGAGAAACACGCACATCTTGCCGTGACTCATCCCGGGATCACATTTACAAACATCACTGCACATTATCCTAAACTGATCTTCGCCGTAATAAAACATCCCATGAAGGTTATCTTCATGAAACCGAAAAAGGCGTGTCTCTCAATTATTAACGGACTTTTTGAAGACACACCGCACCTCACATGGACAGGTCCCCGCTTCTTCAATGTGTGGGGATACCCGAAAACCAAAAAACTCAAAACCGCATCCGCCAAGGAGATCTCACGTATATATACGACCGCTGAAAAGCTGTACGGAGAAATCGCTAAAGGAGAATCATGAAATATATAAAACAGCTCACAATAATTCTTGCAGTCTCCTTCGCAGGCGAAGTACTGAACAGACTTATCCCTCTGCCCATCCCTGCAGGAGTGTACGGCATCGTTATACTCTTTTTGCTTCTCCTGACAAAGATAGTTCCCCTTTCCGCAGTAGAAGAAACAGGGGCTTTTCTCATTGAGATAATGCCTCTTATGTTCATTCCTTCCGCTGTGGGGATCATCACCTCATGGGCAGATCTTCGCTCTTCCCTCCTTGCGTATACCGTCATCACGGTTGTATCGACCGTCATTGTAATGGCGGTCTCGGGTATCGTGACCGGGCTTATCATGAACAAAAGGGGGCAGAAGAAATGAAATCTTTTCTTGAATCCTCCGTATTTCTTCCCGTTCTTATATCGGTGTTATTTTACCTTATCGGAGATATCCTTCGCCGAAAATTCCGTATCGGACTCCTGAATCCCCTGCTGATCTCCGTAACACTTACCATAACGGTGATCATTCTGTGTGATCTTGATTACGGAGTGTATGCAGACGGTGCAAAATACCTGAGCTATCTGCTCACACCCGCAACAGTGTGCTTTGCCATTCCGCTGTATAAGCAGCTTTCCGTTCTGAAAGGCAATACCGCAGCAATACTTGCAGGCATAATCTCGGGAAGTATTGTGAGTATGACTTGTATTCTTGTAATGTCAATGGCATTCGGGCTGACTCATGCAGAATATGTTACACTTCTCCCTAAATCGATCACCACTGCAATCGGCATGGGAATATCCGAGGAGATGGGTGGTGATCCTTCGGTTACTGCAGCAGCAATAATCATTACAGGTATTCTCGGAAATATGATAGCGGAGCTTGTGCTGAAGATTTTCAGAATAAAAAATCCCATAGCCAAAGGAGTTGCTATCGGAACCGCATCTCACGCCATAGGTACGACCAAAGCGATGGAGCTTGGTGAGACCGAAGGTGCCGTCAGCAGTCTGTCAATTGTTGTAGCAGGAATCGTCACCGTATGTGGTTCGCTTGTGTTTGGCGAGCTGATGTGAGAAAGTCAAAACAGAGAGTGGGTACACTCTCTGTTTTTGTTTATCAGTCAAATTCCTCTCGATGCTCCATGAAAAAATCAAAATATTTTCTCACATTGGGAAGCTCAGTCCAATTGCATACATCGGCAGGATAATCGTCAAGGTTGTATATCTTTGCGCCTTTCATTGACAAAAATATCGGAGAATGGGTTGCTATAACGAACTGGCTACGGGTAGCACGGGCAGTTGCGGCAATATATTCCGCAAGCTGTATCTGATATTCGACAGAAAGGCTGTTTTCAGGCTCATCAAGAAAATATACAGCATCCGTATCAATACGCTCAAAAAAATAACGCATTGCAGTCTCACCGTTAGAATGAAGATCAATATCTCTTGCAACTCTTTTCTTTATGTATGAAGATTGAGACTTACGAGGCGACAGAATCTCAAGGGTATTCTTCCATCGGTCATAATCGTCAAGACCGTTAAAACGCATGATTTCGGGATGTTCCACCGCCTCATTATGAGTAGCGATATAATTTTGAAACAGCTCGTTTCGTTGGTCAGCGATTCCTTC
>JAZUBE010000287.1:0-2690 GCA_045638325.1 Eubacteriales bacterium | reverse complement strand
ACAGAACGACATGGCTACGATCCGACTTATATTTCCGGCCAGGAGCGGGATGAAATGACAATGGACGAGCTGCTCAGCCGCTACCGCCAGAAGAGCGGCGAGATTTTCGCTGCCGACCGGGCTTTGTTGAGTCGGTGATATTGCGAGAGGGAAACTTTCTTGAAAGAAAGTTTCCCTCTCGCGCTCTCCTTTCAAAAACTTTCAGATAAATGTTGAAATGGTGTAATATGTTTGCTATAATAAGACAAGAGGGCAATATGCCCAAAACGTAAAGGATGAAAAATCATGAAAAAGCTTCTTACACTCGCACTTACAGCGGCAATGCTTCTGCAGGGTGCTGTATCTGTTTTTGCGGATGATGCTGCAGGTCTTGCTCTTGCAGAAGGCTCTCATCTGAAAGTAGAAAACGGAATCGTCGACATGATCGACGGAACACTCACAGTAGGTGAGCTTAAAGCAGAGTTTGCAGGTGCAGTTGATGTTGCAGGCAAAGCTGACGATGCTCTCGTATTTGCCGATGACGTTGTATCTGCAGGTGGGGAATCCGCTAAAGCTATCATCTGGGGTGATGCATCAAAGGACGGTAAGATCACTCTTACCGATGCTACAAGAATGCTTCAGTCCATCGCAAAGTGGAGCGTTGATCTTTCAGAGACTGCGGCAGATGTTGACCGCAGCGGCAAGGTGAACCTTTCCGATGTATCAAAGCTCATGCAGAAGCTTGCAAAGTGGGATGACATCTCCCTCGGTAACGTTCGCATGGTGTTTGAGAACAAAAAGCTCACCGCTGAGCATGAGGATTCAAGTCTCAAGCTTTCATTCACCTCTATCATGAATAAGGTGGGCGCTCATCAGCTTGAGTCTACCGATGAGTATTCCTACAAGATCAAAACTGCAAGAAACGAGTACGAGTCCTGTACCGTTCTTCTGTATTCTGAGACTGAACGTGAGGGAATGACCGCTGAGCTTTCTCCCTTCGTTTCCGAGTTCGGTGATGCTGTGCTTCCTGCCGAGCTTCAGTGGGTACAGTATCTCCCCGATTATCCTATGTTCATCGAGATCGATGCGGACAACTTCAGCATGCAGAGGGTAAACGAAACTGCATATGCTGATGACCTGCCCGAGGTTATCCTCAGTATGGCGGATACCTTTGAGCTTGAGGAAAAGGCTCTCCGGCAGTTTGTTATCACCACCGCTGCAGAGAAGGATACTCCTGCAGGAATGTACAAGGCTACCCTTACCTTTAAGGATGCTGACGGCAAGGAAGTGAAGAAGGCCGACGTATACGCATACGTGTGGGATTTCACCGTACCCGATGCACCCTACAGTGCATCTCTGTTTGCAGGTTGGGACGGCAGACCCGAGGTATATGACTTCCTTCTTGACCACAACCTTTCCAGCTATAATCTTCCCTATGACATTACCGATCCCAGAGCCGATGCGTATATGTCAGATCCCCGTGTTACTGCGTTTGTAATCGCAGGCGGTGGACAGTGGTATGGTGAAAGCATGTATGGCGGTTCAATGGACAGAAGCGACGAGGAGACTGTTGCTAACTACAAAAAGGTAATGTCTGATCCGGAGTGGGCGAAGAAGGGTCTGTTCTACTACACCGATGAGCCTTGGGGTAACAGACTTGACTACGTTAAGATGACATACGAGCGTGTGACCGAGCTTCTCGGTACCACAAATATCCGTAACATCACTCCTCTTGCGGGTAACGACGGTTATGGTAGTGACTACTGTCAGAAAAACGAGGTTGACCCCGTTGCATATATCGATCCCTATATCAATGTATGGTGTCCTCAGTCCCCCGCATTCCATCTTATCAATGAGGGTGGTAAATGGACTCTCAGACGTTGGTACAACAAGTTCGGTGAGTTCGCTGACAGAGCGAAGACGTTTAAGGAAAAGGGCGAGGAGATGTGGTGGTACGTATGTTGCTCACCCGAGGTTCCTTACGCTAATTACTTCACATTCTATCAGGGTGTTATTGTAAGACTTCTCTCCTGGCAGCAGTACTTCAACGACGTTGACGGTGTGCTCTATTACCGCACCTTCGGTGGTAATATATCCAAGTACCAGTTCAATATCGGCAACGGTGACGGAATCCTTGCATTTGAGGGCAGATACTGGGGCCGTACCGGTGAATATGGCGCATCCTGGAGACTCCTCCAGATCCGTGACGGCTTTGACGATTTCGATTACCTCAGAATGGCTGAGGAGCTTGTAGGCCGTGAGGGAGTCATGAAGGTCGTGAACAAGGTTACCCAGGGTATGCTTAAGTATACCGAGGATTACAATGTTCTCGAAGCTGCTCGTGACGAGATCGTACAGCTCATTCTCGATAATCAGAAATAATACAGTAAAAGGCAGAGTTTAAGGCGGTTTATCCCTATGGTGTACCACCTTAGGCTCTACCTTTTTGAGGAAACAGGTAATTGTGAAGAGGCGGTGTAATTTTTGACTCTCTTTTTCGTGAAAAAGAGACCGTTCCCCCTTGCAAAATCATTGTACACTTGTTATAATGATACAAAGGGTATTATATCCCAAATCGTAAAAAGGTGAAAAATCATGAAAAAACTTCTTACACTTGCGCTGACAGCGGCAATGCTTTTGCAGGGTGCTGTATCTGTTTTTGCAGATGATGCGGCAGGTCTGACTCTTGCCGAGGGTTCTCATCTGAAGGT
>JAZUBE010000286.1:0-6073 GCA_045638325.1 Eubacteriales bacterium | reverse complement strand
TATCGACGACCTTGTGACTAAGGGAACTGTGGAGCCTTACAGAATGATGACCTCCCGCTCGGAATTCAGGCTTCTTCTGAGGCAGGACAATGCGGAGGAGAGGCTTATACATTACGGTGTTGAAGCAGGACTTGTGTCTGAGGAGAGGCTTCGTGATTTCGGTGAGCGCATGGCTATGCGGGACCGAGAGCTTGCGAGAGTGAAAAAGACCACCGTTCCTCCGTCAGCGGAGGTGAACGGGATCCTCACTGAGGCAGGCTCTACCCCTGTTTCCACAGGAGTGAAGATAGCGGAGCTGATACGCCGTCCCGAGATCACATATGAGATGCTCTCTCCCATAGATAGGCTTCGCCCCGAACTTCCCCGTGAGATCGGTGAGGCAGTTCAGACGGAGCTGAAGTATGAGGGATATGTGAAAAAGCAGGCAGATGAGGCACAAAGGCAGCAGAAGCTTGAGGATAAACGTCTCCCGGCGGATATCGATTATAAGGCTATAACGGGACTGAGACTTGAGGCTGCGGAGAAGCTGGCAAAGGTTAGGCCCGAGAGTATCGGTCAGGCATCACGCATATCCGGAGTGAACCCTGCCGATATTACAGTACTGCTCATATGGCTGAAATCGAAAAAATAAAAATAAAATCGGAAAATTTCAAAAAATGTATTGACAACGCGCGAGATATTTGATATAATATATCTCGCAGTTGCTGCTATGGCTCAGTTGGTAGAGCACATCCTTGGTAAGGATGAGGTCCCCAGTTCGAATCTGGGTAGCAGCTCCAAAAATCCCTTTGACGTAAGTCGAAGGGATTTTTACTTATTACCTATTCCTTCTTCACTCTTCCCTAAAGTGTGTCCCGGGGGATTTTTGGGAGGTAAGAAGTAAGAAGGAATAGTGAAGAAGTAAGGCGAAAGGTGGAGGTATTATGGCTGACAGTCCGCTTATTATAAAATCAAAGGAATTTGCACTTCTGATTATTAAGGTTTGTAATCATATAAAGCAAACTAAACGTGAAAGTGTTCTCACAAATCAGCTTATACGAAGTGGTACAAGTGTTGGTGCAAATATACGTGAGGCATTTTACGGTCACGGCAAAGCAGATTTTATCGCAAAACTTCAAATTGCACTGAAAGAATGCTCGGAAAGTGAGTATTGGCTGGAACTTTTGGTCGAGAGCGGATATTATGAAGATAAAGATGTTCTGGATAAGTGTATTGAGGTTAAGAAATTACTGGTATCTTCTATAAATACAGCAAAAAGCAGGCTCGATAAATAGCAGCTCCAAAAATCCCTTTGACGTAAGTCGAAGGGATTTTTACTTATTACACTTAGCCGGAGGCTATTACTCTGTGCTTTTTGCTGTTCCTTCACAAATCTCTTGAAGTAAGGGTACATTTATAGATGAAAATCGGTTTTGCAATGTTTTTTGATTCAGTGAAAATATGTGTTATATTGACAATAATTATGATCTGTGATATAATATTTGTGGTTGCATGAAAGTGCAATAAAACTTTTTAAGGAGAAGACAAATGAACTATCAAATGAATACCCCTGAAAAGAGCAATAACTCAAAAAAACTTTTACTCATCCTGATCCCGATTCTGTTGATTGCCGTTGCGGTGCTGGTATATTTTGCTGCTTCTTCATCGTTTGAAGGTGCCTCTGACGACGAAACAGAGTTAGCAATGCCAACAAGCGACGAGATATATGCATTTTTTGATTCGGAATCCGCTGTTTCCTATGATCTCAGCCGCTTTAATGACGATGTAAACCATTTCATTTCCAATTATGATGAAATGTACGCAAATACCGATGCGGCAGAACAGGTCGTAACCACTGCACAGCCCGTTTCTGCAAAAACTCAGGAATATGTGGACAAAGCAAATGAAATGATCATCAGATTTTTTGCGGATAATTATAATATTTCCGTTTCCGACAAGCTGAGCGTACTTAGAGCGATGGAGAGCGACTTCAGCGAAACAGGCGGAGCTATAGGATATTATGCAAACGAGGGCTCTTTCGGTACTGACGGTAAAGCTGTCTATATGTCATTTGATATAACCGAAAGGGCAGAGAGTGATACGTTAGGTTTTTACCAGACATATATCCACGAAACCATGCACTATCTCGGAAGCACGGTTAAATCATCGGATGAATACGGCGATGATGCTATATGGACGTATTTCACCGACGGATTTGCAACATCTGTTACTGCTATGATATTGGATTCAAACTTTGAGGGAGAATCTCTTGCAAGCTATATTAACAGCTATTCAAATCCCTCCTATCTTGTTTACCAGATGGTAAATGCGAACCCCGATATCGTTAAGTTGCTTATTGATCGTGAAAGTCACATCACCAAAGCTGAGATCGAGAGTTATTTTAATGGGGATGCCAGTGGTGTTACTGCCGAGGATATCGCCAAAGCCATTTTAATATCAGAGCTCTTATCCGAGCAGGATGTACTTACAGAAGTACAGAAATGCATCGGAGAATATTGCAGATCCATGAAGCCCGCAAGGGATGCTCAGATAAAAATCGGAGAGCTTTTACTTGTTCCCATAAGTAAGCTCGGCTGAACAATTTAATAGAGTCATGAAAATTACAAATCTCTTGCAATAAGAGTGCGGCTGTGTTACAATTATCATATATGGCACAGATATGCCAAACTCAAAATTTATCAAAACGAAGGATTTTTACATGAAAAACGTAATTCTTATCGGAGATTCCATCAGACTCGGTTATCAGGGATACGTGCAGGAGCTTCTCGGCCCTAACGTAAAGGTGTTTGGCCCTGCGGAAAACTGCAGATACTCTAAGTTCGTTCTTTGGGGAATGTTCTCATGGATGGGTGAGTTCGGATATCCTAAGGTGGATGCGCTCCACTTCAATGCCGGTATCTGGGATCTGCACCGCTGTACCGCTGACGGTGAGATCTTCACAGAAATCGGTGAGTATGCAGAGAATATGCGCCGCCTCGGTATTCAGATGCAGAGCTACACCAAAAATGTAATTTTTGCAAACTCTATTCCCGGAAACAGCGCTCTTGATGATAGCCTGAGTACCTTCAATCCCCTCATCAACACAGATCCCGGTTATATGCAGGTTCACCTCACTGTTGGTAAGGATGAGTGGAACTCTGACATTGCACGCTACAATGCAGCGGCTGAGGCTGAGATGGCGAAGCTCGGTATCCCCGTGAACGATCTTTTCTCTCTCATTATCGCCGATCCCGAAAAGTATATCTGCGGTGATGGTGTTCATCCTACCGATGAGGGATACAGAATGCTCGCAAAGCAGGTTGCCGAGAAGATCGAGGCTATGCTCTGAGTTTTTGTTTTTAAATAAACTTTTTCGACAGATCGAGCAAGGCAGCATCCGCTGCCTTGCTTTTTTATATCAGCATTTTGCAAAGCAAAATGCTACATCACTTCTTCCTTCTTCCATATTACCTCTTACTTCATATTATCTATCCTCACAAATTCCCGCTAATTTTTTTATCCTTCCCATTGACAGTATTAACGAAAATGTGCTATAATACCATTGTATGATTAAGATGTTTTGCATAATACGCCGAATTGCAATTTATAACATCTGCCCGAAAGGAGTGTGCGAACTGTGAGAATTCTTGTAACCTCCTCCAAAGGCGGCATCGGTAAGTCAACACTGGCTGTCGGGCTCGCTGTCACATTTGCCGGGATGGGCAGACGTGTGCTTCTTTGCGACTGTGATGTGGGAGGCAGATGCCTTGATATGTTTCTCGGCGAGGAGCACAATGTTCTTTTTGATATAGGGGATGTTTCTGCAGGACGTGCGGATGCGAAAGATGCTCTTATAAACCCATGGGGGATGGGGAATCTGTTTTTCTGTCCTGCTTCTGCGGTGTATGAGCCGGAGGATTTTTGTAACGGGGCAATTGACCGTGCGCTGAGAGATCTTGAGGCTGCTTGTGCTGCCGACCATGTTATCTGCGATACTGCGGGAATGGTGGTCGCGCCTGATATTGCAGGAATGTTTGCTGATACGGCGCTTGTGGTGTCAACGCAGCAGCCTGCATCAGTGAGAGCGGCTGAGACTACCGCTGTGATCCTCTCGGAAAGAGGCCTTGCGGATTCAAGGCTTATTATAAATATGTTTGAGTGGCAATCTGCCGAAAAAGGTGCGCGTGCCGGAATTATCGATATGATCGACGGTGCAGGTATCCGCTGCGGAGGAATCGTGCCTTACAGCAGAGCGCTTATGCTTGCGGGAGAATCAGGAAAGCCTGTTGGTGACAAGAGTCCCGTGACTCAGGCATTCAGAAATATTGCCGGAAGGCTTGAGGGAGATACTGTGAAGCTCTTTGACGGGATCCCGAAGGCTGTATCAAGAAAGATACTTTGACTATATTTGCGCCGACAGGCGATACGATAATAAACAATGAAAGGAAAAAGTGAGAGATGGAAATAGCCCTGATCGCACACGACACAAAAAAGGAGCTCATGACGCAGTTCTGCATCGCATACTGCGGAATTCTGAGCAAGCACAACATCTGTGCAACAGCAACTACGGGGAAATACGTTGCGGACGCAACCGGGCTTAACATTACCAGACTTCTGGCAGGAGAGCAGGGTGGTGAGCAGCAGATTGCTTCACGTATCTCATATAACGAGATCGATGTTCTTCTGTATTTCCGTTCTACAGCACCCGATTTCGGACACAGCGAGGTTGAATATAACCTCATGAGACTTTGCGATGTTCATAACGTGCCCGTTGCAACGAATATCGCTACTGCCGAGGTGCTTATCTGTGCCCTTGACAGAGGCGATCTTGACTGGCGAGAGATCGTCAATCCCAAATCAGATTACAACCGCCGCAGACGCGGAAGATAAAGACAGACCGATCCCGGGTGCGCAATGCGTGTCCGGGACTGTGTAATTGAGGTAATAGGTGATAGGGAAGAGGTAAGAAGTCAGGAAGCTTTTTGCAGGACAAAAAGCGTTTTACTTAAAAGAATTCTGTGCATAATATTTATCCCGAAAGTTTTTGGGATCCTTAAGGACTTTTTTCAAAAAGTCCTTAAGTGGGGTTTGGGGCAAAGCCCTAAGGACAAAGACCGTGTTAAAAAGGAGTGATCGTATGCTTAAAATACTTGCGCTTGGAGATGTTTGCGGTGCTCCGGGTACGGAATATCTTCTGCACGGCAGAAGACTTTCGCGTTTTAAGGGGCATATCGGTGCGGATCTCGTTATAGTAAACGGCGAGAATTCCGCTGAGGGAAACGGTATACTTCCCACATCTGCAGACGCGCTTTTTGAAGCAGGTGCGGATGTTATTACAGGAGGAAATCACTCGTGGCAGAGACGGGAGATATACTCATATTTCGATTCTCACCCGAATCTTATCCGTCCTGCGAACTATCCCGATATATGCCCCGGTGAGGGGTATGTTATCGTGGATGTAAAGGGGTATCGGGTACTTGTAGTGAATCTTTGCGGCACTGCTTTCATGGATCCCATAGCTTCCCCCTTTGATACCGCGGATAAAATCCTTCGTGAAAACGAGGGAAAATACGATTTTGCTCTCTTTGATGTACATGCCGAAGCCACTTCGGAAAAGCAGGCGCTCGGCTGGTATCTTTGTGACAGAGCTGTAGCTCTGTGGGGTACTCACACTCACGTCCAGACTGCAGATGCGAGAGTCCTCGAAGGAAAGTGCGGCTACATCACCGATCTCGGAATGTGCGGTGCACAGACAGGTGTCCTCGGCATTGAACGTGATATCGTAATAAAGAGATTCAGGGAAAGGCTCCCTCTGAGAAATGCCTCCGCACACGGTGGCGAATGTGCCCTCGGTGCAGTGTTTGAGATAGATACAAAAACTTTCAGATGCACCTCTTGCGAGAGCGTCGAATTTTAATTGAAAACCCGGTGTCTGCAGAATAGCATTACCTTTTTCGGCAATAATAAGAAAAAGGGGGAATGACTATGACAGAACAGGGAAAAACTGTGGAAATGCCTATGGGTATGGTCATGCTTATGGCGGAAAACTCTGCGGCGATGGGTGCTTTCGGATCTCTTTCGGAGGCACAGCGTA
>JAZUBE010000285.1:0-5113 GCA_045638325.1 Eubacteriales bacterium | reverse complement strand
TGATCGCACAAACATGATATTCTCCGGATGCAGTATCACTTACGGTACCGCTACCGCTGTTGTTACTCAGACGGGAATGAATACCCAGATGGGTAAGATTGCAACACTTCTCTCCGGCGAGAAGGAGGAGTCCACTCCTCTGCAGAAGAAGCTCTCAAAGCTCGGCACATACCTTGGTATCGTTGCCCTCCTTGCATGTGCAGTGATCTTTACTGTGGGAATGCTGAACGACCTTGACCCCATGCATATGTTCATGACTGCAGTATCCCTTGCAGTATCGGCAATTCCCGAGGGACTTCCCGCCATCGTTACCATCGTTCTTTCCATCGGCGTACAGAGAATGGTAAAGAAAAATGCCATCATCCGCCGCCTCCCCGCAGTCGAGACTCTCGGAAGCGCATCCGTTATCTGCTCAGATAAGACAGGTACCCTCACCCAGAACCGCATGACTCTCGTCCGTGCAGTCACCGATTCCGGTGTGGATGAGAAGATCGGTTTTGACAACGGAGACGAGATAAAGAAGCTCCTTATGTACGGAACACTCTGCTGTGATGGTTCCGTTGCAGTGGATGAAAAGGGTGTTGAGCATCCCGTGGGCGATCCCACCGAGACCTCCATCATCTCTGCCGCAATGAAGAACGGCATGACAAAGGAAGCTCTGAATCAGGCATACCCTCGTGTGGCTGAGATCCCCTTTGACTCCGACAGAAAGCTCATGACCTCCGTTAATGTCATCGACGGCAAAAACGTGGTCATCGTCAAGGGTGCATTTGACGTAATGGCAAAAAGATGTACCTCCGGTAATATCGACGCTGCCGCAAAGCTTTGCGACAGTATGTCTTCAGAGGCACTCCGTGTGCTTGCTGTAGGATATAAATATATCGATACAGTTCCCGCAGATCCTACCTCCGAGGAGCTTGAAGCAGGACTTACCTTCATGGGACTTGTGGGAATGATCGATCCTCCGAGACCTGAAGCTGCTGAGGCTGTAAAGCTTTGCCGCAGAGCAGGTATCAAGCCCGTAATGATCACAGGCGACCACGTTGTCACCGCATCCGCAATCGCACGTGATATCGGAATCCTTGAGGACGGTGACAAGGCTATCACCGGTGCTGAGCTTGATGCTATGAGCGAGGAAGAGCTTGACTCTACCATCGAGGACATTTCCGTATACGCACGTGTATCTCCCGAGAACAAGATCCGTATAGTCAAGGCATGGCAGAAGAAGGATCATGTGGTATCCATGACCGGTGACGGTGTAAACGATCCTCCTGCACTGAAAGCTGCTGATATCGGCTGTGCAATGGGTATCACAGGTACCGATGTTGCAAAGGGTGCTGCAGATATGACTCTCACCGACGACAACTTCGCAACTATCGTTGATGCTGTTCGTGAGGGACGCGGAATCTTTGCCAATATCAAAAAGGTGGTTGGATTCCTTCTCGGTACGAACATCGGTGAGGTGCTTCTCGTATTCTTCGCAATGATCCTCTGGCACAAAACACCTCTCCTCTCCATGCATCTTCTCTGGATCAACCTCGTTACAGACAGTATGCCTGCCATCGCTCTCGGAATGGAGCCCGTTGAGGAAGGTGTTATGGATGTTCCGCCTAAGCCCAAGAACGAAGGTATCTTCGCAGGCGGACTTGGAATAAAGGTAGTTCTTCAGGGATGCCTTTTCGCGATCCTTGCAGGTCTTGCATTCATGACAGGTGTAGTTGCGGAGAACGGTATCACAGAAAACATCTTCAGTGCACTGAAATCTCCCGATGTGAAGATCGCATACGGTCAGACAATGGCATTTATGGTGCTGTCTCTCTCTCAGGTAATTCAGTCATTTAACATGAGATCAAACCGTTCTCTCTTCAAAACAGGTTTCTTCACAAACAAGAAGCTGAACGGCGCAGCTGTGATCTCCCTTGTACTTGTTGCTCTGGTTATGTTTACTCCTCTGAACACCATCTTCCAGCTCTCTTTCCTCCCCGGAAAGCTGTACCTCATCGGCCTCGGTCTTGCTGTTGCACCCCTGTTCGTAATGGAAATAGCAAAAGCTGTGGAAAAGATTTTCAAGAAATAACGATAAAACCCGTACCGCTTTGGCGGTACGGGTTTTGTGTTACAGATATACTCTCATGTCCTCGGCAAGACTTGCTTCAAGCTTTATCACCTTATCGCAAAGCTCCGCCGCCTTATCCGTCGCACCACGGTACTGATTCTTGTATCTGTGAAGCGACTTCATCCCCATATAGCACCCGTCGTAAATAAGATCGGCTACGGTACTGTCGGAAAAATCCGCCGCCATCTTCACATTCGTCTTCATCCAGCTCATGCTTTTTGCCATGGTACTCGGCTCCTTGCCCGATGCACCCTCTCCCGCAAGCTCGGATTCCACCTCAGCAATGAGCTTTTCATGATCGCTCTTGCCCAT
This sequence comes from Eubacteriales bacterium, assembly GCA_045638325.1. GTDB lineage: Bacteria > Bacillota > Clostridia > Oscillospirales > CAG-272 > UMGS1312. The sequence goes on along the minus strand of JAZUBE010000285.1, from coordinate 2,685 downwards.
CATCAGCTTACGCTGAAGTTCGGTATCCTCAACGTAATTTATTATCTCACCGATAGAATCGGCACCCATTCTGAGTCCCGCATCGCACTCCTTCAGGAGCTTTACTGTATCTGTTTCTATAAGCATAAAAACACCTCCGTTTGATGTTACGGAGGTATTTTTCCCTGTGCATATGAATTTTATACAGAAGCTTTTTTGTTTTATGCAAGCTCTGCCGCCGCCGCAATGCAGGCACCGAGCCTTGCATATCCCTCGGCATTGAGATGAGCCTGATCCGCATACATGGGATAGGGCGCCTCATATTCCTTCGCGGGATCGTAATCGGATGCCATCACCTCAGAGGAGTGGCAGTAGTGCTTCCAGTTATATCTGCCGATGCCGCTTGTTTTAAATGCGTTGCATACGTACAGATGATTCTCTCCGCCGATCTTTTCGATAAGCTCCGCCATTGTCTCAAGGCTTCGTCCCGAACCCTCGGGGAAATCCTCATAGCCGTTTCTGTAGATCCAGTCGTATCTTCCCGAGCAGTGAGGCGTTACGAGCATGATGTGACAACCGTAATTGTCCACCCTGTCCATGATCTCGTAAAGTCTGTCTATAACGTATGCGAATTTACCTCTGAGAGTGTTGTTTTCAGGGTACATATCCCCTCTCTCACCGTATTCCATGTGTCGCTCATTGTAAGGACCTGCAAGAATGATAAGATCTGCCCATTTTACTTCCTCATCGGAAAGAGGGCCGAACTTGCCGTTGCATCCCGTGTGAGGATCGTATTTCATGGCGTTTTCCTGTGCACCCAGTCCCTCGATCATGTCGATTATACCGATACCGCCATATGCATGAGTTTTTACGTTGCAGCCCGTGAGTCTCGCCATCTCAGCCTGCCAGCGTCCGTCTGCAGCAATACTGTCACCGATAACGAGCACGTTTTTGCCTTCCCATTTGCTTGGAATTCTGTCCATATCTGCCTCCGCTTATTTGAATCATGGTATGATTATACCATAAACAAGGCAAACTTGCAATATCATCTGTTTGGTATACTTATTACTATCTCTGTGTGATCGGGTGCATCGGTACGTGATGTGGAAACGGGCACACCCGCACGTTTTATGGTATCAACCGCACGGTCGATTGAATTACAGAACAGCTTTATATCCCGTATCCCCATTTTTATTTTTTGCCCCGGTCTGTCCGGCGTATCCTCCTTCGGCATAAGGAGACGGTCTATGTATTCCTCGGCAGCGGCAACATTCATTCCCCTTGCGACAATCTGCCTCAGTGCCGACATTCGTTGCGGTGATTCCTTTATCCGAAGAACAGCCCTTGCGTGACGTTCCGTCAATCCTGCTTCAAGGATGTATTCTATCTCATCCCGTGACAGCTTCAGAAGCCTCAGTTTATTCGCCACATATGACTGACTTACCGAAAGCTTTGATGCAGCTTCATCCTGTGTAAGTCCGTATTTCGTGATAAGAGATGCTATAGCCCTCGCCTCCTCGAAAATATTCAGATCTTCTCTCTGAATATTCTCGATTATGGCAAGTTCCTCACTGCGCCTCGGATCTGCATTTATTATTATGGCAGGTACCCTTTCCATTCCGAGAAGCTTTGCCGCCCGCAGCCGTCTCTCACCCGCAACAAGAGTATATCTGCCCGTTTCCTTCTGATACGTCACCGACAGTGGCTGAAGTATACCGTAGATCTTTATGCTCTCCGACAGAGACATTAGTGCCTCACCGTCGAAATACCGCCTCGGCTGTCCCGGATTGGGGTCGATCATATCCGCAGGAAGCTCCGTAAGCCCGTCGCTCTCCGATCTTTCATTCTCCTCATCCTCATACGGAGGAAACAGCTCCGCAAAACTCACCTGCGGCTCCTCCTCGGTCTTTTTTCTGAATCCCGCAAAAATTCCCGTCATTTTTCATACTTCCTTTTCATTTGTTTTTGTTATTCCCCGGGTGATCCCGTAACTGTATTTTATCATTCCCGCTATGACGAATCGGGTGGGTTTGTCGGTCAGTTTTATATATGTTTTTGGCTTTGTTTTTCGGGAAAGGGTGTATATCTGCTAAAATTACGGGCATGACGTGAATTACGTTGACGGGTGCCGGGTTTTTGCAACCTTTGACGGCCTTTGTGACTTTCCGTGAAGTTTTTCCGTTTTGTTCCGAAATTTGTAGTAAATACCCGTTGACATATTAAAATAAGTAGTGTACAATATTGTTAGAACATATGTTCAAAGGAGGGCGCTATGGATAATTCAAAGAAATTCCGTCTTGTATCACCGTATACTCTTACGGGAGATCAGCCGCGTGCTGTGGACGAGCTTGTCCACGGTATTGAGTGCGGTTACAAGGATCAGGTGCTCCTGGGCGTTACAGGTTCAGGTAAAACCTTTACCATGGCAAATATTATTGAGAGACTCCAGCGTCCTGCCCTCGTTCTTGCACATAATAAAACTCTGGCAGCTCAGCTCTGCTCGGAGTTCCGTGAATTCTTCCCTGACAATGCGGTGGAATATTTCGTTTCCTACTACGACTACTATCAGCCTGAGGCGTATGTCCCGGGTAAGGATATGTAATGTGGAACATTGTTGATGCTATGGCTCCCGAAACAAACTAATTGTGTTGCACTTTCTCTTTTTCCGTGTCTCCTTCTAAACATTCCTGCTAAACAGGGAAAAGG
>JAZUBE010000284.1:0-2132 GCA_045638325.1 Eubacteriales bacterium | reverse complement strand
ATCGGGACGCTCATAGCGGAGGATTCTTGCAACGTACTCAAGGGTAAGGGGCTCCATATATACTTTATCAGCAATGGTTGTATCTGTCATGATGGTCGCAGGGTTGGAGTTTACGAGAATTACCTCATATCCTTCTTCCTTAAGCGCGAGACACGCCTGTGTTCCCGCATAGTCGAACTCTGCAGCCTGCCCAATTACGATAGGACCGGATCCGATTACCATTACTTTCTTTATATCTGTTCTCTTAGGCATTGTATCTATCCTTTCATGTTGTTCGTAAAATTTTATTAAGGAGATACGGTCGCTTTTTCGAGAAAAAGCTCCGCAAAAAGCTTTAATCATTACAAGGTGATACCCTGTTCATTTAAGATTAAAGCATATCTGAATGTCGGTTTTTCACTCCGTTAAAACCGACGATGTAGGATTACTTTGATAACGGTAGACCATGCTGTATTCTGCTGACGGATGTATGCATCGTGCTAAAGTTTTGTCTCTTGCCAACCGCTATCATATAGGATAGTCAATCCCTTACTTACTCATATACTCGATGAATCTGTCGAAGAATCCCTTATCGTGGATCGCTTTCTCCTCGGGATGATACTGTGTTGAGAACATCTTATAATCCTCGTTTTCAAGTCCCTCAACAGTACCGTCGAGAACATTCTCATGAGTAACAACAAGTCCTGTACCTATGAGAGATTCCTTAGTTACAGTATAACCGTGATTCTGGCTTACGATCTCTATCTTGCCACTATCAAGTATTCTTACGGGGTGATTTGAACCTCTGTGTCCGAAGGGGAGTTTTTCGATCTTTGCACCGCAAGCGATTGCGATAAGCTGATGTCCGAGACCCTCACCACAAACGGGACATTTTCCGCGAAGAGCCTTCACAAGCTCAACGGCAGAAGGAACATCGTTGGGATTTCCGGGACCGTCGGAAAGGAAGATTCCATTAGGCTTCAGCAGAAGGATATCCTCAGCGGAAGTATTCCACGGAACGACCGTAACGTTACATCCGATAGCATTAAGAGCACGCACGATGGAAAGTCTTGTACCAAAGTCCACAACCACTACATTGAAACGGTGCTTCACGGTACGTGAATGCCATTTCTTCTTAGTGGACACCTTTGCAACGGAATCTGTAGGCAGAGGAGAGGCTTTGATCTGCGCTACAGCATCAGCTACAGGCTTGTCCGCATCGCAGATAAGTCCCATGGGACATCCGTTTTCTCTTATATACTTTGTAAGCTTTCTTGTATCGATACCTTCGATGCCGGGCACACCGTACTCCTCCATTGTCTCGGAAAGAGTCTGGGTGCAGCGGAAGTTTGAAGGAAGATCGTTATACTCTCTTACAACAAGGCCACCGAGAGAGGTGGACTTGGACTCAAAGTCCTCATCAGCGATTCCGTAATTTCCGATAAGGGGGTAGGTCATAACGACCATCTGATCGGTATAGGACAGATCACTGACTACTTCCTGATAACCAACCATTGAGGTATTAAACACTACCTCGCAAACCTTCTCAACTTTCGATCCGAATCCGAAGCCGTAAAACTCCTGTCCGTCCTCAAGAACTATCTTTCTGTCGAATTTTCTGTCCATATCACTTTTCCTTTCTTTACGGTCATAATACATTTTCCGTTTACCCTCATTCCCTTGAACGGGGTACTTCTTCCCTTTGACATGAAAGTCTCAGGGTCGATCTCGTATTCTTTTTCAAGATCGTATACACAGAGATCAGCTACACCGCCGTCTCTTATTATTCCCTCTCCCACTGAGAATCTCTTAGCAGGAGCAATCGCCATAAGTTCAACAAGTCTCTCTATAGTGATCTTACCTGTTTTCACAAGGTATGTATACATTATGGGGAACGCACACTCAAGTCCGACAACGCCCATTGCACTTCCGTCAAGTCCACGGGACTTTTCCTCAGCGGAGTGAGGTGCATGATCGGTTGCTATCATGTCGATCGTACCATCAATGATGCCCTCTATAAGTGCAGCTCTGTCTTCTGCAGCTCTTATAGGAGGATTCATTTTGAATCTTCCGTCTTCTTCAAGCATAGAATCATCAAAGACGAGATAATGCGGAGCAGTCTCTGCGGTGATATCAATACCTTCTGCCTTGGC
>JAZUBE010000283.1:0-8002 GCA_045638325.1 Eubacteriales bacterium | reverse complement strand
TTTTGGGGAAGGTGCGGAAACCCTTTTTTCTCGAAAAAGGGGTTTCCGCTATTCTTTTTTTAATCATACCTATAAGAATACGGATTTGTACAATCCACGCTTGTGACGTCGGTAAGCTGATCCTTTGGGACTGCGAACAGGACATACACAGATATATCTTCATTTATCCATGAGTTACTGTAATCCATTTCCGTAAGGATCTCAAACTCAAGTTTGCCGTTTTTCACAGTAACACTGTTGAAATAATGATTATACGCAGAACAAGTTCCTCTGAGTCCCACAAGATAAAGCCTGTTTTTATCAAAGAATTCTTTACCGAAACGCTCCTTCTGATACAGGAAATTGTGCATTCCCGCACCCGAAGGTTTATCTGTAAGCTCAAGATAATTCTCTACATCATCTGAAAATTCCGTGAACTGACTGCTGTTTCTGAACTCCAGTATGGGAAGATGTGCTGAATCATCGCCAAGCTTATCCTTGTTTTTGGTATAACGTGAGGTCTTCATGATTCCGTAATCATCAATAAATTCCATTGAGTGACTGAAAAACGCATAATATTCATACGCCACAGAGCCCTCAACCGTCAGATCAGCAGACACAGGCGTTCCTTCAACATCACCGCTGAAGGTTTTATTTACGCTCAGAATTTCACCATTTGTCGCATCTACATCGTAGGTGTATCTGTAACCGTAATACTCAAAACCATTATAAAGTCTGATATCTGTCGTGTTACCGTTAAGCGGTACCTCCATATGCCCAACTGTAAAATTATCACCGTTGCGGGGAGGAGTCAGAAGCTCTATGAATGTCACTCTGTATATGCTTTTGTCATCCACGACCACAAGCGAACATTCCATATCCGCACCACGAGCTCCGAATTCACGTTCACGCAGATACTCCACAGTCACACCGTGTTCTTTTGCAACAGCAGCGAGAGCTTCGTCTTCGGTGATGGTGGGATCAACTCCGTCATGGGGTACTTCTATCTCAACGGACTCGGTATATTTCTCACCGTATGCATAGAATTCGATCCTTGGCTTGACGCTCCATACGCCTGTCAGCTTTGCCTCACTTGTGTCAAATTCCACCGTATAGGAATGTGAACTTCCCGGGATTATCAGCTCCATTGAATCTATCGGCGGTCCGCCTACTACATACGTACCTTTCCCGTTGACCAAGAATGATACATAGTCAAGAACATCATACATATGCTGTCCGCCAAGATAGATAAGCGTTTTACCTTTATTCTCAAAGGATACTTCAACTTTAACTGTATCGCCCTTCTCATATTTCGGCTTATCGATCGTCACGGTGTACTCACAACCAAACACAGTCTTTGTCACCGAAGTTGCAGTTTGTTTTGAAATATACGATTCGGGGTATTCCGCAGCCTCATCCGATGCCGTATTGCGGGGAACATCTATATTCACCTGTACTTTTTTGCGGTTATCGAAATCATCTGTATCAATCATTCCGATATAATAGGAAAATCCAGCATAGATTTGCCACTTTGAATAAAGATATGCATCGCTGACGTCAAACCACTCCGTATAAGAGATGGCATCACCGGGATACAATGTCTCGAATACTACAGAGCCATCGGGATTTTTGTAATTCTCGCCATTTCGTGACACACACTCACTCAAAACACAAAGCCAGACGTCTGACAGAAAATGGACACTCGAAAGTCTGCGCAGTGTGATCGGATCACTTCCCTTATTTTCAAGAACGAGCGTTACTCTTACAGGATCGTTGATAGTATAGGAGGATCTGTCAAGTATCGCCGTATACCGCAATCCGTCTTGCTCTACTGTTTTGCGAGGAGTATTATTCCCGTATACTATATCCCACACCGTATTTACAATCTCAGATGAAGAATAGGAAAGATGCCCCACAAGACTTGCGGAAGAATTATAGTTATCACTGCCCGACACTACCACAAGGGTGGAATTGTATATGAGAGTCTCACAGAGAGACACCAGCACACGCCTTGCTTTCGGAATAGTTACACCGTTTAAAGTGATATCTGAACTTCCGTCATACACAAGCTCTGCATATATACCCTTATTTATGATATTCTTATATCCACCATCTCTGATTCCGTACAAAAGCTCTGCCTGTGAGTGAGTATGATACTCAAGGGCATCGAAGCTGTTCATAAAGCGGGAATAATCGGCAGAACCGCGATTCAGTGTTACAGTCTTCCCCCCTATACCCACAGTGATCTTTGAAGGCTCTTCTTTCACTATAGGCTCGGGAACAGTGATCTCCTCGGTATCGGGAGTATCTTCCGTATCGGAAACATCTTCCGTAATGACAGGCTCGGACTCAGACACCGGAATATCCTCGGGATCCGGTGTAGTCTCAGCAGTTTCATGCCTCTCGTGCGGCACTTCTATTGTTACGCTGACATTCTCAATGCTGTCAAAGGGATCCTCTGACTCCAAATCGGTGTAACAGGATACGGATGCCGTGATCTCCCAAAGGGAATCCATACTTGCCACGGGATCAGAGGAATCATTAGGCGCACCTGGAGTAAATTCCACCGTATAGGTAATGATCCCTCCCGGTTCAAAAGGTCCTGCCTGTATCGCATCAGCATATCCTTTATCCCAATCGGAGGAATAGCTCCATCTCCTCTCGCCGTTCTCATAAAACCACACACTGTCAAGGTAATTGCCGAGATGTCCGTGCCACAGTCCAACAGCCTTGTCACCCTTATTTTCAAGAGTAACTGTTACATGAATAGTGTCATCAAGGGTGTAATCCGCCTTATCAAGTAATATGGTAAATTCGCACCCTTCAAACACTGTCGTAGCCGAGGGAAGCTCTGCAGGCTCAGGAGGAAAGATATATGTCTCGGTTGCATCCATACTCTCATTTGTCTCGATCACTATGGGAGCATCTCCCGAATCCGGCGGTATGGGAGCTTTATCCTTGCCGATTATCAGCGGAAGCACCGCTACAAGCACGAGGCACGCAGCAGCATACATTGCGGCAGCCATAACATATTTACGGATCTTCTGTGCTTTTGTAGGACATTTTCTCCTCAGGTGAGATGTAAGAAGCTCATCATCTATTAAGCTCATTGCATCAATAAAAGTGTCTCTTGTACTCATGCCTCAACTCCTCCTTCCTCAAGCTTTGCCCTAAATCCGTTCTTCATTCGGGTAAGTCTTGTATTCACCGAATTCTTCGACAAATGAAGCCTTGCGGCAATACTGTCGATGGTATCAAAGTCGAAATAGCGGCTGATGAATATTTCACGGTTCGTGCGTGACAGTGTTCTCAGATACTCGTTTATGAGCCTTGAAAACTCGATCTTATCCACCACTTCCTTTGAAATATCATCAAGATACGACAGCTCATCGCACACATCCGTATAGCCTGCGCTTTCAGGACCGGTGCGTTTTTTTGCTGTCTCTCCTCTTATGCGGTCAATTACCCGACGTCTGACGATCATGCAGGCGTAGGACATAAGCGACTTCGGATTCTCGGGCGGGATCGTGTCCCATATGTCCATGAGCGTGTCATTCAGGCATTCCTCTGCCACGCTGTCGCTTTTGAATAAATTGTATGCTATCGACTTTATAAGGTTGCCGTACTCATCCTGAATGTGCCCAAGGGCACTTTCATCTCTGTCGTTCAGCATTTTTATGATCTCCTTTTGCTCCATAGGCACCTCCTTTTCTTCCTTCATATATTAAATCGAAAAACATACCCAAAACTTTCTTTAATGAGTAATAATTTTTGCGAGAGGGAACTTTTTCAGAGAAGCGCATATTCAGCTTCGCTGAAATGCCAGTTCCCTCTCCCGCTCTCCTTCAAAAAGCTTCATATAAAGAGGTTATATAGGTGATACTGAACTGTTAGTTCTATAGATTCGGTATTCTTTTATTATGTCATTTATTTTAAAGCTTTTTGGGGAAGGTGCGGAACCCCCTTTTTTCTCGAAAAAGGGGGTTCCGCAAAAAACTCACATTTTAAAATATCCACGTATCTCTGAGGCTGTAGCAGCGGAGCTGCCTCTGATCATATCAGGGCTGCCGCCTCCTTTAGCCTTCAGTACAGTTCTGATCTCTACAGATTTTTCTCTCAGATCGACAGTATTTGAACCCATAATAAAGGAATAGTCCCCGTCATCGCCTGCAAATGCGGCACAGATTCCTCCGCACTTCGGCATCGCCGCACGTACAAGCTCAAGAAGGCCGTCACGAAATTCTCCCGATACGATGAACAAAAGATTCCCGTCGGTGGCATTAGCATTTTCTGCTTTTGCCAAAAGTGCAGTTTTTACAATATTTCTGTATTTGTACTCTGTGTCGCCAAGCTGTGTCTTCAGATTCTCTACCGCATCGGCACACTCCTCTTTCTTAGCCGAAAGCATTTCGGAAATGCGTGAAAGCTCCGTAAACTTCGCATGGTAATCCTCAAGAGCAGAAAAACCGCAAAGCATATGTATCCTTATACCACCCTTATACCGGATGTGTTCAAGGAGCTTTATTATACCTATCTCACTTGTTCTCTCAACGTGAGGTGCACAGCAGGCGCACACATCGTACCCCTCTATCTCCACAAGCCGAAGTCCTTCGGATATATCAAGCTTGCTTCTGTAATCTATCCTTTTCGCCTCATCGGGATCAGGATAATGTATTTTGATATTCACATTTTCTGCAATCGCCTTATTTGCAAGGCGTTCCACATTTCTTATCTGTTCATCGGTAAGCTCACCGTCAATATCAAGAGTTACATCTTTTGATCCCATGTGAAATCCTACATTATTAAATCCGTACAAGCGATGGATTATCCCCGAAACGATATGCTCACCTGAATGATTCTGCATTCTCGGGAATCTCACAGCCATATCGACAATACATTCCACACTGTCTCCTTCGGTAAATTCTTCAGAAACAGTATGATGAACGATTCCGTCACGGATCACTGCTTCGATCATCTCAGTTCCGTTTACGGTACCGGTATCGGAAGGCTGTCCTCCTCCTTCGGGAAAAAACACAGTCCTGTCAAGAACAAGGTCAAATTTATCCCCTATCTTCTCACATGATATAACAGTCGCCGTGCATGATGCAATGTGGCTCTCGGTTTCATAGATCTTTTCAGTCATAACGCATCTCCGTTATCTAAAAATTTTCAAATTCGCATTTGTCCCTTTTTTGGTACTCGTTCTGTTGTATAATCAAATTACAAAAGACGAAAGAAAGGATGTCAGACATGAACGATTACAACTACAACTACTCAAAAAAAGACTCCGTTGTAAGAGGTATAGTAAACGCAGTCGTATTCGCAGGTGCAGCTCTGGGCACATGGGTATTGCTTATCGGTGCAGACAAGCTGCTTGGTCTCATAGGATAAAAGACATTTGTCAAATTTTGTGCTGTGACTCTGAAGAATACCTCATAAGATTCACCGACACATTCCCGTTATCCACAGTTACTATTGCATATTCGGCAGATCTTGCCGATCCCGGATTCACCGCACGCACACGTCCGAATGAAGTTTCAAAAAGCTCATCATCGGCAATATGTGTATGACCGTACAAAAGCACATCGGCATTACACTCCATAGCTTTAACTACAGCACTCATAAGGGATGACTTCACGCCGTACAAATGACCATGAGTAAGCATGAATCTCACTCCGCCCCTTTCAGTCACAATGGTATCACGCTCGGGTACATTTCCTCTGTCGCAATTTCCCTTCACGCCGATAAATGCATACATCGGATATTTCTCCATCAGACGGCGCACTTCATCTGCACCGTCGCCGAGATGAAATACCGCACTAAGTCCTTCGGGCGGTGATTCAAGAAGCGCCTTCAACACATAGGTACTTCCGTGAGAATCAGATACTACAAGTATTTTTTCCATTCTTAAACCCATTCCAATATTTTTTGAAAACGCCATTTTAGGTTTTTGCCTATTGTGGCGTTTTTTATTTTATCTGCATATAATAACTACAGAAAGTAATTGCCCACAGGCAAAAGAAAGGTGGTACTAAAATTGAAAATTGACAAAAAAACTCTCGATATGCTCGCTTCTCTACCAGACGACAAGCTGTGGCAGATGGTCTCCGTGATCGCATCGACATCAGGGATAAGGCTCCCCTCATCAAAGCCTGATGAAAAAACCATGACCGGACTCAGATGTGCTGTGTCAGAACTGTCAGACGAAGATATTGATCGTGCTACTAAGATATTCTCAAAATACAAGGAGGGCAAAGGTCGTGGATAAACTTGGCAGCGGTGAAGACATCTCAAAAATGATCGAAGCTCTTATGACAGATGAAAAATTTGCAGAAGTAGTTACTTCGATAAAAGAATCATTTTCCGCAAAAGCCGAAGATTCATCATCGGAGGAGATTTCACCTGAAACAACTGAAGCCGATCAAAACACGTCCGTCTCACCTATTTCCGCAATACCGGAGATTTCACCTGAGCTTATATCAAAACTTCCGGAAATAATTTCTATGATGTCAGGCGGAAACAACGGTCATCCCACGAAAAACAACTCTCACTTATCGGACAGAAAACACCTGCTTCAGGCACTTAAACCATTTCTCAGCAGTCAACGGAAAGAAGCTGTCGACAGCATCCTTAATGTTGCAGGGATCGCTGATCTTTTAGGTTTATAGGAGGTTCATTTTGTATTCCAGAAACACTTGGGAAAAGAAACAGGAACACGGATACACTCTTCCCCCGGGGTATGACGGAAACAGATTCCAAAGAAGGAGAAGAACTGAAAGAAACGACGCAGAGGATGAAGTAATACTTATCCCGGACTCAGGATTTTCCTCTGAAAACGATGCGAGTGAATTATCTGTCGGAGGCATTCCTACTCAAAAGGGACGTCTTTCAAACCGCACATCTGCGGCAAATGCCGAAAATATTGGTGATAATATCCATGATGTTCCGTATACAGATCCTTACGACACCGAAGACTCTGAGGATGATAAAAACGAACAGATCGCAAACCATAGTGAGAAGTTGTCGGGCATTATATCAAAATTGGGATTTGTCAACGGGCTGTCCTCTGATGATCTTCTTCTTTGCGCAATTATTTTTATTATCGCTTCAGACAAGGAAAACGGCGGAAAAAATGCCGGAGATATTCTTTTGATACTGGCATTACTCCTCGGAATCCACTGAAAATGAATCACATAGATATGCGATGTATTTATCGGTTGCACTGACTGCACCAAGAGTACCGTCTCTGAATTTGAGCCTGTCGGAATCGGTATTTTTATTAATGGTAACTCTCATTACAAAATCACCGTCTGTATCACGCATAAATTCAGCATAATATTCGTCATTTGTCAAAATATGTTCAAGGAACGCAACCTCCGATATACCGTTACCCACAACATCATAAAGCCATGAAAGCTCACAGCTTCGGAAACATACAGCTGCATTACCGTTGAAATCCGAATGCGTTTCGAGCACTGCCTGATTTCCGTCGCTCCTCAGTATGATCCTACATTTTCTGTCCTTTGACAATCTCACTGCGATTGCAGCTGATGAAAGGATAGTGCCCACAATGTCCTCAGCCTTACCGAGACATACTACAGGCATATCATAAGCCTGATTATCGAACTGCGTATCAAACGGAATTCTCTCACTTGAACAAAATCTCTCTTTAACAAGTTCAAATATCTCTGAAACATCAATAAGTGAATCATTTACGGATGAAAAATCAAACCCATGAAAAAATCCCTTGGATATTCTTTCAAATCGTGTTACCCTGCTCCTGATATTTTCTGCATTTGCAAAACTTGTATTTTTGTGTTCAATTGCCTCGACGGAGTCACAAATATGACTGAATACCCTGCCGATGTCATCATTATCATGATGATCGGCAAGGTATTCATTTTTATTCTTGTATAACCGGATCTCTGCAACAGTCTCGGAAAACATTCTCCTGCTTCGTATATGTGCTAAAGAATATTTCGTCTCTTCACTGGCATCAAGCATAACTGATACGTCCCCGCCG
>JAZUBE010000282.1:0-4246 GCA_045638325.1 Eubacteriales bacterium | reverse complement strand
GTATACCCTTGAGGAGATATCAAACAGATATATCGGCTCAAGACTCCGTAAGCTTTTCGGTATGTGGAATGAGGATGAGCACCTGTTCAAGCTGTGGCCGAATAACTCTGTGTCCTTCAGGAGATGGGACAATGGTATAGAAAAAGAACCGCAGCTCTATTACCACTCCGCAAATATAGCAGACGATGCGCTCTACTCAACTTATATGGGCGGTGATATGCCAAACACCGTAATTGATACTGAACGTGAGGATTTGCCCGATATTCTCATTTACGGTGACAGCTTTACAAATGCTGTTGAGTGTATAATATGGTACAACTTCGATAAAATGGAATCCCTTGATTTCAGATATTACAACACCAAAACTCTGGAACAGTATATCGAGGAAACAAAGCCCGATATTGTGGTATGTATAAGGGACTATGAAGCCCTTCTTGTATCGGAATATAACGGACAGTAAAATATTTATATCAAAAGGTCTGGTTCAACCGGGCCTTTTTGTTATGTTTGAAATATATACTTGCTCCCATGATCTACACATGGGATATGTGTACGGGAAATGCAGACAAAACAACCATTCCTGAAGGATATGTTCATGAAAACATGCCCGGATACAAGTGCATGCTTGATCCCGGCACAGCCGACGATAACGGCTTCTATCACTTTAATCATGATCCTATACCAGTATGGCTCGTATTTGAAGAAGGCGAAATGGCAGATATTTCTGGTGGTGAGATTGTCTCGGCAAATATTCCCGTTTGCTTTGACGACGGCTCAAAACATACACTGTATTTCCAGCCGCTATGCTCAGCTACTTCAAATCTTACACTTATGGATATTCCCGTAGTATTTGATCTGAAATAATATTGACATTACAAAAACAGGAACCGAGAGAATCCCGGTTCCTGTTTTTATACTTATTTCTGAAGTTTTGCAATATCGTTTTTGCGGATTTCCACACGTCTTACCTTACCACTGATGGTCTTGGGAAGCTCATCCACAAAGTCAACGATTCTGGGATATTTATAAGGCGCGGTATGTGTCTTGACGTACTCCTGGATCTCTTTCTTAAGATCGTCGGTACCCTCTGTTCCCTTCACAAGAACGATGGTAGCTTTTACGATCTGTCCGCGCACCTCATCAGGAACGGGAGTAATCGCACACTCAAGAACATAAGGAAGCTCCATGATAACGCTCTCAATCTCGAAGGGTCCGATACGGTATCCGGATGATTTGATGACATCATCGATACGACCAACATACCAAAGCTATCCGTCCTCGTCCATAGTCGCCTGATCACCTGTATGATAGAAGCCGTCGTGCCATACTTCACTCGTCTTTTCTTCATCAAGATAATACCCGATAAAGAGTCCGCAAGGTACTTCGCCGTCTTTTACGCGAACACAGATCTCACCTGCGTCACCGGTCTTACACTCATTTCCGTCGGGATCAAGAACAACCACATCGTAAAGAGGACTGGGTTTACCCATTGAACCAATCTTAGGAGTTGAGCCGACGAAGTTTGCAATTGAAAGTGTAGTTTCGGTCTGACCGAATCCTTCCATGATAGTGAGTCCCGTCGCCTTCTTAAACTGATTGAACACTTCGGGGTTCAGTGCCTCACCTGCAGTTGTTGCGTATTCGATTGAAGAAAGATCATATTTTGACAGATCCTCTTTGATAAAGAAACGGTACATAGTAGGCGGTGCGCAGAATGTAGTAATTCCGTATTTTGCAAACATCGGCAGAATATCCTCAGAATGGAATCTGTCGAAATCATAGGTAAACACACCCGCCTCACAGAGCCACTGACCGTAGAGCTTACCCCAGAGAGCCTTACCCCATCCTGTATCTGAAATAGTAAAGTGGAGTCCATCGGGGTTTACATTATGCCAATGCTTTGCTGTGGGATAATGACCGAGAGCGTACTTATATGAATGTGTTGCGATACGGGGATACCCTGTCGTACCGGATGTAAAGAGCATGAGCATAGGTTCATTTCCACATGGAGTATCATCTGTACGATCATAGTGGGTGCTGAATCGCTCCATTTCAACATTGAAGTCGTACCAGCCGTCCTTTTTGCCACCGACCATAACCTTCAGCATTCCGGGGAATTCTGCGGCAGCCTTTTCTGCCTCTGCAGATACATCTCCGTCAGCGGTACAAACGATTGCTTTTACTCTCGCAGCCTTATATCTGTATGAGAAATCATGCTCAACAAGCTGATTTGTTGCAGGAATAGCGATGGCACCTATCTTGTGAAGTGCAAGCATACAGAACCAGAACTGATAATGACGCTTGAGGACAAGCATTACGGTATCACCCTTTTTGATACCAAGAGATTCAAAATAGTTGGCAGTTTTTGCGGAATACTTTTTCATATCGGCAAATGTGAATCTGCGATCAGACTTATCATTCGCCACCCACATCATTGCCAGCTTATCGGGAGTCTTCTCCGCGATAGCGTCAACGCAGTCGAATGCAAAGTTGAATTTATCTTCGTTCTTGAAGCTTATGCCGTTGAACACACCGCTTTCATCGTAATAAGATTCAATAAAGTTATCGGCAACAGTTGCAACCGATGTCTCCTTTACCACAGGCTCGGGAGCATTCGCCAGATTAGTTCCGGAAATAATGAAAGGAGTTTCAAGGTATTCCTCATGTATATGACCATCCTGAGGATTGATAACAACTGCCAGGAACTCACAGCCTTCTTCACTTATAGCGATCATACCGTGAGGAATAAGGCTGTTATAATAAATAGAGTCACCTTCATCGAGGACATATTCATTTTTGCCCACCTGCACTTTGAGCGAACCCTTGATTATAAGATCAAACTCCTGACCATTGTGCGAATTGAGCTTCATTGGAGCATTCTGCTCCTCAGGAATAAATGGGAACTTGACCATAAAAGGCTCCGCGAGCTTATCCTTGAATTTAGGACCAAGGTTATCGTACTCGATACCGTGCTCACGCAGAATTTTAAGTCCCTCTCCTTTTCTTGTTACAGAGGCAGAACTGAGCGTCGTACTTGTTCCTTCAAGCAGGTCTGCCACTTCTACACCACAGGCTTTAGCAAATTTGTAAATAAAGGTAAAGCTAAAGTCAGTTTCACCCTTTTCAAGAATCTTGTAATCCTCAACCGATACACCTGTAAGTCTTGCAAGTTCTTCCTGTGTGAAACCTGTTGCCTCTCGCAGATCTTTGATTCTTCCTGCGACCTCTTTCAAACTGTAATCCATTTTGTTGTCTCCTTTCGACTCAGACGTTTAGATAATGGTTACGAATTTGAATAAAACAAAAAAACTCGCCTCAAAAATCTTTGAGACGAGCAATTAAACCCGCGGTACCACTCAAATTACGGAAAAATCTCCGTCACTTTCCGGGCTCTGCCAAGCCCTTTGCCTTTACGCAGCAATACGGAAGGAGTCTACTAAGCATAGCCTTTCGGTCCTCCGACTCAGAAGTGATAGGTCAACGGAACGACTTGCCTGTTGCCTCTCACCACACGGCAACTCTCTGAAAAGCATCATCTCCGACCGTCTTCGTCATAGTCGTTTTTGTGATATTCAAATTATGAATATAGTTTAGCACTACGGGTCTCAAAAGTCAAGTATTTTCAAAAATATTTTTGAATATTTATTTATAAATCCCTCTTATTTCACATCCGCATAATATTAGAATCTACAGGACTTTAATCATCTGTAATTTCATGTATTATAATATACCATTATCATTTTTGCATTGATGATTCTCTTCGTTTGTTTCTTCTGACACGGTTGATATGTCTCTCAAAATCTCCGGCACTTATAAGTTCTGTTAAAACATACTGCATAAAAGTAGGAACGGTACAAGAATAAAATCCCAGTTTCTTATTAAACTCCTCTATAAGATGCTTTGGAAGTACCATATACCCTATTCTCAGTGAAGGAGATATTGTTTTTGAAAATGTATTCAGATAGATAACATTATCATTCTCCGCCATAGAGAAAAGTGTTTCTGTCGGTTTTGTGGAAACCGAGAATTCAGATTCAAAATCATCTTCAATAATATAGCGGTCGTATTGTTCAGACCATCGGATGTATTCATGACGTTTTGAAGCTGTAGCGGTAACACCGCTGGGATAACTTCGGTATGGTGTCGTATGCAATACACTTGCTTTTGTTTCCGAAAGTGCTTTACTGTCTATCCCGGAACTTGTCAGCGGAAGCAGATCCAGGCTGATCTCAGTTACCCTGTATAC
>JAZUBE010000281.1:0-1911 GCA_045638325.1 Eubacteriales bacterium | reverse complement strand
AGACCGCTTGGCCTCCGACTTGGCTACGGGGGAGGAGCCTTTTCCAAAAGGCCCCTCCCCCGTATGATACTGACGAGTTATTATGGAAAATACAGATTTCAAAATACCTAAAAGAGTGCTCGGATCACTGCTTACCTCACTTTCCGCAGGAGTAGTGCCGAGATCCGGTGCGCCCTATATTGCGATCGGTCGTAATGATGAGGTAACGGCTCTGTCGGGTGATCTTGATAGGGTTGCCGACGGTGGCGGTGCCATGCGTTTCCTTGTGGGTAGATACGGAAGCGGTAAGAGTTTTCTTATACAGCTCACGAGAAGTGCGGCAATGGACCGTGGCTTTGTCTGTGCCGATTGCGATCTGTCTCCTGAGAGACGTCTTTGCGGAAGTGGCGGTAACGGTCTTGCTACCTATAAGGAGCTTGTGCGCAATCTATCTTGTAAGGCATCCCCTGATGGTGGTGCACTTCCGGTGATACTCTCAAAATGGCTGTCGCAGATATCAGCAGATGTCGCATCAGGTGGAGAGATCCCGGGGACGGAGTCCTTTGACAGAGCCATGTCACAGAAGATCTATGCCGCTTGCCGAAGCCTTGAATCGGGTGTCGGCGGATTTGATTTCGCCTTCGTAATTGCTGAATATTACAAAGCATATTCCATGGGCGACGACGAGAGAATGAGCGTGTGTCTGCGCTGGCTTCGCGGTGAGTATTCCACCCGGACTGAGGCGAGAGCCGCACTTGGAGTGAGAACTATATCCGTCATCGGTGACGAAAACTGGTACGATCACTTGAAGCTTATTGCTGCATTTGTGCGTCTTGCAGGGTACAAGGGACTTGCCGTGTTTATTGACGAAGGAGTGAACCTTTATAAGATCGTCAACCGTGTTTCCCGTGAGCAGAATTACGAAAAGATCCTCGCTATGTACAATGATGCACTGCAGGGCAGAGCCGAGGGACTTATGATAATCATGGGCGGTACTCCTCAGTTTTTAGAGGATACAAGACGTGGTCTCTTCAGCTACGATGCACTGAAAAGCCGTCTTGCGGACGGAGCATTCCCTGAGGCAGGTCTTAAAAATCTCATGAGTCCTGTGCTGAGACTACGTCGTCTGTCGGACAGTGAACTTCTTGCGCTTATAATGAGACTTACTCTTCTTCATGCAAAATACTACGACTATGCGCCGAGAGTTACGGAGACCGATATGGAAATATTCCTGAAGGGTGAGCTATCCCGTGCAGGTGCCACTGAAATGGTTACTCCACGTGAGATCATCCGTGATTACCTTATGACTCTCGATCTCATGTACCAGAATCCTGCGGCTGATTTTGCCGAGATACTCGTTCGTACGGGCAGGGAAAGATTCCTTGCGCCTGTAGATGAAACAGAACCCGAAGCAGTTTCGGCAACTGTAGAAATACCCCCGGAGAAGGGTACAGTCGATAAAGATAAGATAACCCTTGATATGCTTGAGTTTTAGAGTTTTTATATATTATTTTTGAAAGTTTTAGGGATTCTCAAGGGACTTTTTCAAAAGTCTCTTGAGCAGGGTGTGGGACAGAGTCCCACATAAAATAAAATATCTATGGAAATATTTGATAGCTTTGCGCCATTTATAAAGGATTTTATATACAGCAGAGGATGGGAGAGACTTCATCCGATACAGACTGCAGCTGCTGAAGAGCTGTTCTTCGGTGACGGAAATCTGCTGCTCACATCATCAACCGCATCGGGTAAAACAGAAGCGGGATTTTTTCCTGCGCTCTCGCAGATATGGGAGGATGAACCGAAATCGGTTGGTATCCTCTATATCGCACCGCTGAAATGCCTTATCAACGATCAGTTTGAGCGAATCGAGGAGCTTTGTGACGGTGCGGACATCCCCGTATGCAGATGGCACGGAGATGTTGGTGCAGG
>JAZUBE010000280.1:0-5655 GCA_045638325.1 Eubacteriales bacterium | reverse complement strand
ATCTTCAAAATCCGGCAAATGATCCTCGTGTATCACCCGATCACCTGTACGAGTGCCTGATACAGTTCCGTATTTTGCAGCAGCACTACTGCAAAAGCTGACGCATCCGTCCGAATTACAGATAATCCAAAAACCATCGTCATTGATCCCGGTATTTTTTAAACGGTCTTTACATATATCCATAAAATTTCTCTTAGCACCTGTTATTTTTAATCCTCATCGGATACAGTTTCCTCTGTCTCATCCGGAATCTTCTGATCCTCATCGGGAACATGCGTGAAAAGGTAATTCTCATGTTCTACTGCTTTTAGTTTTTCACAAAGACGTTCTGCAACATTTGTATCCGCAGGCATAAGGAGTATTCTCATATTGTAAACGGAAAGAGTTCCTGCAAGATTCTCACAGATATAACCGAGATAGTTCTCAGTGCTTTGTTCTGCCGTCAGCTCCATTGTCAGAAACACGGAACGGCTTATAAAAAGTTCAATCTGGGGTGACAGTGCCGCTTTCAGATACACTTCGGGAGGAAGTGACAGTCCAACATCGGTGTTTCCTGCAGCCGCAGTCATCTGATTGAGATAACGGAGTATCACGTGTGATGCATCTCCCGTGATATCCTCGGGAACGTCTACAAGAGAACCTATTATAATCTCATCAAATCCGACCTCTGCAGCATCTGCGGCAATACGTGTATCAGCCGCAATAGCACTGTCATTCCGGATCTCGTTTTCATCGATATTCACACCGGATACTATAAATGCGGTTGTTCTGAGGCCCTTGGCTTTTGCCTCATCTACAGCAGCTTTCAATGCTTTCATATCAGGGAGATACGGATTTGCAGGAAGTCTTGAGTACTCTCTCGCTCTGTCGGAATTATAAAGGAGATATCCGTCATCACCCGTAAGAGGAATAAGAACTCCTGTATTATTCTCTGCCGCCGCATTCAGTCTTTCGGTATAAAATCTGTCAAGTCCGCTTTCAGTATTATCCTCTGGAGTAACTATTCCGAGAGGTACACAAAATCCCTTTACAGATTTGGAGGCACCGGAACCTCCCTTTGACGGCGGAATTATCACCTGAGATTCAGTCTCGGCATAAATATCCTCACGCCCGATACCCATATAGCTGTTCTCGGACGATTTCTCAGCTTTGTTCTTCAGATGATTTCCGAATATCACAGTTGCTCCCGTTATTACGAGAGCGCTGACAAGCACCATGATAACACGTCGGATATTTCTTTTTTTCTTGCTTCCGGTATAAGGATTATAGAAATTCAAATCTATCCTCCTGAAAGTTTATTTTATTGAAAATATATCTATCTTCTTAAACTCGTCATTTGTCTTGACTTCGGCATCTGCAGAAAACTCATCAAGCTTAGTTCTGTAGATACCTCCGACACACACCTCGCGCATCGCGCTGAGATTTTTCTCAATATACGATTTCTCAATTTCTGCACGAAGGATTATACTATATCCCGCCGAGGTACGCACGATATCGCTTATATGTCCCACCTCAAGCGAGAATGTCGCCTCCTCGAAGGCTTTATCACTGTAACCACGGCATATATAATACCCATCTCTGTTTTTGAACGTATACAGATCTTCTCCATATTTATCTGTAAGAGCATCAAACATTGCCTCATCAGCGATTCCGTCAGCGGATACTATAGCATCCACCTCCGTCTTGATCTTCTCCGCAATAGCGTATGCCTCATCCTCGCTATGCTTCTCGAAGGCCACAAGGATCTGCTTTGCTCTTGCAGCATCACTGCCCATCATGTGCTCGATCACACCCTCATCGGATATATCGATAAGTCCCTTTTTAACATATGCCTCATAAAGCTCATTGAATACAATCTCATACCGTGTAAGCATACTGTACACACTGTGATTCATATAGAACAGCTTTATTGTATCAAGGTACTCCTGGTCATCTGCATAACCTGCGCGGATCTCCTCCATCTT
Organism: Eubacteriales bacterium; assembly: GCA_045638325.1. GTDB lineage: Bacteria > Bacillota > Clostridia > Oscillospirales > CAG-272 > UMGS1312. The sequence continues at coordinate 3,691 of JAZUBE010000280.1, read as the reverse complement.
CATATCGGTCATATCATTTATCATATCACCAAAGGGATCTATTCCCTCAGCCTTTGCGGCTTTGAATATGGAGTAGGTATTGATCACAGTTTCAAGAGATGCGTCGGCAACATCTTTTCTGAGATCCTCTTTTTCCTCATCACCGAGCATTTCAAGTGCGGCATTTATAATCTTTTCTGTATCCTTTGAGGAAACGATCTCTTTTGCATTATCGTCCTCTGATTCGGACAATATCATCGTTGCTTTATCTCTCAGGTGCATCATTGCTGCATAACGGTACATCTCATACGGCACATCATAACCGTCAACTGTCATAACAGTACGGCTTTCTTCTGCAGTACTTGAGAGATCAGTATCGCAGGAAGCAAATGAAACTATTGCGGTTGCGGCAAGTGCCGCTGCGAAAAAACGTTTGATTATCATTGTATGATCCTTTATTTTCTATCCGTATCTCGGATGGTCTTTATCTCTGATGTGATCCTTTTACGGCTTTTTACTGCCGCAAAAAATCTGTGAATATAACAAATCGGAGTCAGCACGGGATGTTTTACGATAACGGGATATCTTTCTGCGAGAACTTTCTTTTCCGGGAAGATACGCCTCATGATATACCCTGTCTTACCGTCGTTTTTACCGCCCGTATTATTTTTCGCCATTGCATTTTCGGTTTTTTTCTCATCGGTCCCGTGTATTCCTGCAGACTTTATCACGGATACCATCTCCAAAAGTCTCTCGGGCACATCACCGCTATCACCAAACCAACAATCTGCAAGCAGGGACAGATCTTCAACAAAATCTCCGACGGATAGCTCTTTGAAAAGCTTTGCAGTATCACTGCTTTCCGCAATATCTGAATATTCGCGGTTCAGGTAGTATAGATCAAGTATACGCCTGATACCGCACCCGGCATAATAATAGTGCTTGATGATATGAAGCACATTGTAGATGTAGAACATCCTGCGGGACGGAGTATATGAACCTCCATCTTTCTCAGAAGCACCGTCAAACGGATCTGGGAATATATCGTAGAAATCGGAATTTTCGGGAAACAGCTCCGTATGCACTTCTACATATATATTAGGTCGTCTGAATCCGTCGATCTCTACGCCCCTGATCTCCCTGCACTTATAACCGAGCTCCTCAAGGATCGCTCTTGCATCGGGGAGTCTGTCTCTGTCTATTATGAAATCGATATCGGACATAGTACGGTATTCACGTCGTGGATAGAGTGCCTTCATCAGCGTACCCTGGTACCCGATATTTCGTATTCCGGCTTTACGGAAAGCAGAGATTATTTCATCCTCAGCAAAACTCTGATTTATATCACGGCTTACAGCGGAATTTTTCTTTGCCGCCCATTTTGAATAAAGCTCATCCTGCGGCTTTGAGGTCAGCTTTTCAACACTGTAGAATGCAATGTTTGCAACGTCGTGCAATACACCTGAATTATATACAGAATCAAAGATAACGCCGTCGGGAATCTCTGACGGCGTGTGATCATTTATTGTACATTCTATAAGATGTATAAGATAGTCATATTCATCGTGAACAGATCTCATATTTTCCTCCGCAAGAGAACATTCCGATGCAGTATTTATTCAACCAAAAGTCCGTTATCTCTGAGCTTCTGCAAAAACTCCTTTACCGCAGATTCTGCCTCGCTCACATCGACCTCGTAATTACCTGTAAGTCCGGCAACGATATCAGCCTCCGTTGTATCAACGGACAGCAGATCAAAAATAAATTTTCCGGTATCATTGAGTCTTATCATTCCGTTAAAGTCCGCATTGTCTTTACCGACAGCTACAGCTACGGGACGACCGTCAATATTCCTTACCACAAAATTATACTTTAGTTTCATTGGACCAGACCTTTCGTTTTGGCTTAAAACAATTGTGAATTACACTCATTCCCACACATCATCGGGAAGCTCAATACCGCCTTCGGGCAGAGTTGCAAACATTGGCGGAAGAGTCGGCTCGGGCACTTTTGATGTTGAACTTTCCTTTGTTCCACCGGTAGTTGTAACCTTGTTCGTAGCAGACTCACCTTTATCTGACGCTGAAGTACCGGAGGTAATCTTTTCATCCTCTTTATCGGGCACTGTAATATCTCCGGGAATCTCAGGCACTGCAGTATCGCTGTCATCATTTAATGCTGCAGAACCGTCACCGCTTCCCATGGGATCGGTCAAAGATGTATCAATATCATTATCGGAAAGCACAGTCTGTACAGTTTCTGCAGAAGTAGTACTACTTCCGTCAACAGGCTTTTTATCATCATTTCCGCAAGCTGCAAAAAATGCACAAAGAATCACGGTCAGAACCGCAATCCAAATCTTGCCTGTATATCTGTCTTTATTTTCACTTCGATGCATTTTCAAAATACCTTTTCGACAAAATTACACCAATACATATTCATTATATCATACACATTTTCAAAAAACAATAGCAAAATAACAACTTTATCACTGTACGCCATCTTTTTTTATCATGACAAAAGGGAGAGTACCACTCTCCCTTCCCTGCATATTTATTTTACCTCAAACGCCCAGTTTCCATCCTTGAATATCTCTGCAGTACCGCCATCCTTAAGGTGAGCGATAATCGACAGATCCTCTGAACCGATCATGAAATCCACGTGGATCATGGAATCATTGATTCCTGCCTCATGACACTCCTCAAGCGTCATATTCTCATAATTCTTCAGGCAATTCGAGAAACCGTTGCCAACGGCGAGATGGCAGCAGGCATTCTCGTCGAAAAGGGTGTTGTAGAACAGGAGTCCGGAATTGTTGATGGGTGAATCGTAAGGTACAAGTGCACACTCACCAAGATAAGCTGCGCCCTCGTCCATGGAGATCATCTGACGGAGAAGATCTTCACCCTTTTCAGCCTTCACCTCAACAGCTTTGCCGTCCTCAAAGCGGATGCTGAAATTCTCAATAAGCTCACCGCGGTAGGAAAGAGGCTTTGTAGCATAAACGATACCCTCAGCCTTACCTCGCATGGGAGTTATGAATATCTCCTCTGTGGGGATATTGGGATTGAAATACTCGTTTTTGCCGAGAGTGTACTCACCGCCGCCCATAAAGAGGCAATCGGGGATCATACCCACGGTGAGATCTGTACCGTTTTTCGATTTGTACTCAAGGCTCTCGATACCGAGGGAATTCAGATACTCACAGCGGTCAGCAAGGTCGCTGTTGTGACGGTCCCACTCTGCGATGGGATCATCGGTGACACGGCAGGTATCGAAGATCGCCTGCCACAGCATTTCTGTGGCACGATATGATGACACTCCGGGGAACATCTTCTTCGCCCATTTTTTACCGGGCACTGCGGCGATACACCACTTGTATTTATTCTCCATCTCATCACGGATAGGCTTTATCACCTTGAAACGTGACTGCATCGCCTTGGAATTCTTCTCCTGATTGATACCTGCAAGACCATCGGGATCCTCGGAGAGGAGGTATATCATTGCAGGAAGTCTGTCAAGACGGTGACGGAGCTTCGCTACCTCCCAATCCTCAATGGTACCGAGGACTTTCTGTGTACGATATCTTACGTGCAGCTTCTGGAGAGGCTGATGGCTCCATTCCACCATGACCTTCTTTGCACCGGCACGGTAGCACTCAGCCACAAGCATCTCCACAAATTCGGGCTGATCAAGCTCCGCCTGGATTATT
>JAZUBE010000279.1:0-6963 GCA_045638325.1 Eubacteriales bacterium | reverse complement strand
AGATCGGCGGTAACGTGCTGAACAACGGTCTTATCACAAACCTGCCGAAAGAGGCGTGTGTAGAGGTTCCCTGTCTCGTTGACTCTCACGGCATCCACGGATGCCATGTAGGTGCTCTTCCCGTACAGTGTGCGGCTATGAACATGACTAATATCAACGTTCAGCTTCTTACAATTGAGGCAGCTGTAACTCTTAAAAAGGAGCACATTTATCAGGCGGCAATGCTTGATCCTCACACAGGTTCCGAGCTTGATATCGACACCATCAAGAAGATGGTCGATGACCTTATCGAATCTCACGGAGATTATCTCCCCAAATATCACTGATATAAAAATATCCTTGATCCGCTATGGTGGATCAAGGATATTTTGTTATGCCATTGTTTCAAGCATTTTCATAGTTACCTCATAAAGACACGTCTCTCCTGCGGTATATCGTGAATATTCCTCAACCATATACTCAGACATACGGTGGACCTCGTTTCCTTTGCTTCCCGCAATATGAGGAGTAAGTATGCAATTAGGCAGAGTGTAGAAAGCGCTTCCGGCAACAGGCGGTTCAGGATCGGTCACATCAAGAAGCGCTGTTATATCAGAGCGCTGTCTCAGAACATCGCACAACTCATCTTCGATAACCTGCGCACCTCTGCCCGTATTTATAAATGTTGCATATGGTTTCATTTTTGCAAAAAGCTCACCCGTCAGCATTCCCTGTGTCTGAGCATTGTTTGCAAGATGATTCGATACTATATCACATTCGGTAAATATCTCCTCAAGTGAGCATTTTGCAACACCAAGGGATGTTGCCTCCTCATCAGTCATGAATTTGTCAAAAACAACACACTCAAGCCGATACTCACGAAGCATACGGATAACCATCTTACCGATCATTCCCGCACCGATAATACCTACTTTACCGCCAAAGTTTCCCGGATATTTTGCGGCAGCAGTATGCGCCTCTTTTACGTCCCCCATGCTCATATAGCGTGATGTGGTAAAAAATCCTTTATTAGCAAGGATTATCTGTGCTACAGTAAACTCAGCAACAGGTACCCCGTTTGCTGCCCATGCACTGAATACTTTTACTCCGCATTCAAGGAACTGTGGGGCAAATCCCTGTACCGATCCCGCTCCGTAAAACACACATTTGAGGGATGGAAACACGGCTTTTATCTCCTCGGCTGTAAACACCGGCATTCCCCATGTACTGAAAATATATTCAGTGTCGGTAAAGCATTCAGGGTTTGCCATAACATCATCTTTTGTATAGACCTTATCCTCCGCCATGGAAGATGTTTTCAACTTGTCGATAGTATCTGCAGTATAGACCCATCTAAATGAGGATTCACTATTGCAAAGAAATACGGTTTTCATACACTCACTCCTTATTCTGCATTTTCTGTGATCACTCTAAGTGCCGCTGCCTCACTTGCAAGTTCAGATATATCATCATGCGGCATAAATTCAAGAAGCACAAAATGCTCTCCATCTATGTATGAGAGATACTCCGTCCATATATCTGTTGCTTCGGCAAGAGGATACCGTTTGTCTCTTTCCCAGTTGAATATATGGATAGCGGTAACATACTCATTCGTCATTTTTATATGACGGATATTTTCTTCTCTTGTACGGTATTGATTCGGCTGCCAATACATACGGAAATGTCTGCTGTCTGTCTCATTCATAAGTTCAACTATAGTTTCAGCAGTGTCGGTGAAAGTTCCCATATGGCACTCCATCGACAAAACAACGCCTTCTGCTTCCGCTATCCCGGCAGCTTCGCTGCACTCTGCAAAAAGCTTATTTCTGTCATGTGCATCAAACTCTGCAGAACCCTTTACACCACACCATAGTCTGAGCTGATCTGTACCAAGCATCTTTGCCGCTTTTATATAACCGCAAAGCTCACTCATATCTGTCTGTCCGATTCTGAAATACGTTCCGTATGAGGATGTGCTGATTCCGTAAACCTTCTGAATTCCTGCGATTCTCTCAAGTCCCACTGTATCATTATAAGGTGCGTGTACATCACTTCCCCATTCGATAAAGCTGAGTCCTGCCTCACTTGCGGCACGAAGGATTTCTTCGGGAGAATTCCGTCGGAAGGATACCGAACAAAGTCCTGTTTTGAATCTTGCCATTACTCTATCCTCTCAAGTGTGAATTCTGCAGTAACATCTGACACCTCATCAAAGGTGAATCCTATTCGCTTCATTCTGTCAGTTCTCCAGTATAGTGTAAGTCTTTCGTCGCCTTCGAAATCCGCATAATCAACATTGATCTTCGTACCCATACTGCATCTGAGAATAAATTTTTCACCGATAACGGCACCGTCATCCGTTATCTTCACTGACAGCGGAGTCACAAAATGCCAGGTGACAGTACCGTTTGCGGGCAAACTGATGCGGTCATAAACATGAACATGATCTTCATTAACTGATATAACACGATCCACGGAATCAGCTACACCATCGGGATATGCAGAAGCGAAACTTATATTGATACAATTTCCGTCAAGTCCGAAGCTGTCTGCTCTGTACTCCCGTCCCTCAGATTGTCTTGTACCGTTTATATTCGGCACGTTGTGCCATTCGGAATTATGTGTCCAGATATCGTATCTGTTCTTCCCGTCGAAGGTGGCGGCAGTATATGTACCGCAGCTTGGATCAACAAGTACAGGCGAGCTGTCAAAATAGATGATAAAGCTGCCTACATCATTGTGATTATGATTTTCGTCATTATGACCACCCTTGGCAGCGACAGTCCATTTTCCATCTCTTACAAGAGCGATCTCTGTGCGTTCAAAAAACTCATTTCCATGAAATAATGTGCCATCCTCGTTTTCGATCTCTTTTTTGTATATCATTTCATTAAGACGGCGCTTAGTTTTTGCGTCCCTTTCCGCTCCGGGGGTCATATTTGCTCTTTCGGGATCGTTTTTAATAAGATCATGTGCAAGTCGCATGAAATTCTTATCGCCGAAACGAAGTCCCATAACGTACAAAAGTCCCGTTACGGAATGAGTGATCTTCGGAGTTCCGTCAGCAAAATTCGCAAAGTATCCGCCGCCCATATACATTCTGTACTCAAAGCGACATATCCTGCGAAGCTTTTCATCAGAGAAAAAGTCGATCTTCCCACCTGATGCCAGATAAAGCTGATCGCAGAATTCAAAGAGGCATCCACCCGATACAGCCCAATAACACGCACCCTCATCACACCCTCCGTCATCGGAAATAGTGGTATATATGGTGTTTATTTCATACATCATCTTATCGATCGCACGGCAAAGGATATCACGGTCCTTCTCCATCAGAAGATAAATGGTAAGGATATTAGACAAAATCCATGGAGTCCAGTTGTTCACAGGATATCCGTAACCCATCCAGTGACAATCCGTTCGCACAAGATACTGATCGGTAATTCGTCTGCGGATCTCCTCTTCTACAAGAGCAATAAGTCTCGGACATACCTCATTCAATTTATCGCGAAGCATATAACATATCATAGAGAGAAGCACACCGGTTTCAGCAACAAACAGATCTATAACAGTTTTCGTTGCTACGGACGGCATGCCCCCTATATGTGCGGAAACACCCCAGAACATTTCCTCGCAAACAGCAAAAACGCCATCAATAATATCAGGCAAAAAACGTCCTTTGTACTCAGCAACTTCACCAAGAAGAAGTATCGACAAAACGGTCCGTCTTGCAAAATGAGGATTCTCCTGAGCACGGCGGTTCCCCGTTTTTGACAGCTCCATATACTGAGTCGCACGTACCATGGGCCACTCGTACCCAAGATATTTTTCTGCCGCTGAAACATAATACGGATCGTATTTACTGTCCCAGAATTCCCTGTCGGAAGCAGTAGGGTATAATTCCCCCGAAAAATCAAAATCTGCCGCTGTGTGATCTTTCAGCCATTCTCTGAACATAGGAATCGTCCTCCTTCAATCTGCAGATCCACTTTATGATATAGTATCACATCAAGGGTTGTGTGTCAATATTTCAAAACCGATGTAGTACAAACAAAATCCGTACGGATAATCTGCTACCCATACGGATTTTATATTTATGACATTAAAACCTTATACTGCCTTCTGTCTTTCCTCGCAGAGCACATCCCCAAAGATCATATTTACGTACTGCGGCAAAATAACCGTACCTGTTGTAAATCTCAGCATATGTTCTCTTTATTTCGTCCAAAATCTCACGAAGCTGAAGAAGTGTTGCATAAATATGCTTGCATGTACCGCTGCAATAACACTGACATGTTATATCGGAAACCTCTCCGTTTCTGTATGTGAATTCCACCTCATAATTATCACTTCCTTCAACTATTGCATACCCGCAGTCATTTTCAAGTGAAATATATACTACGTCCCCGTTTTCATAAAGCTCCGTACCCTCGCTCTTTACCGTAGGAACTAACTGAATATATTCAAGATTTGAGACAGGAAAAGATAGTCCGTCACTGCCCGAGACATATTCATCATCTTCGGACATGGGATTTTTAAACCATGTCCTGGCTTTCTCCTTCGGAAGTGCATTCGGATCAAAGGTAATAAAGTGAGAATCCATCATAAAAAATTCTCCCTTTATATTACCATCGACTACACCGATCACTCTTTTGTAATCGCTGAGTTTGATCTTGAAGCTGTAGCTTACACCTACGACAACTCCTTTGTATCCCTCAAGTTTTCCGTCAACGTATACTATATTCCCGCGCTGAAGATCAAAACGATCATTATAATATGTGCATGTAAGATGGCGGTGAGGAAAATGAACATCCACTACGGAAGGTCTGATCTCCGTTTCAGTAACCGTAGGTATTACGTTATTATCAGGTATACTATCACCCGTATTTGTACTAAATCCTATTTTAAACATAATTATATCTCCTTTCCTTTTGTGTTTTTATTCTATCATATACTCTGTACCAAAAACAGGACTTTGAACAAGAGAACACCCCGACAACATTCTGTTGTCGGGGTGTAATTATAATTTCAGAATTTACCGCTTTGGTTTCGGGAAGAACCGCCACTGCTGCCACCCGAACTGCTTTGCTGCTTCTTTTCGCGGCGTGAAACAGTGCTGTAGAGGAAGAAATCTCTTGATTCGTTTACATACATGCTTCCGGGTTTTGTATAATCGGAGGCAGCAGAACGGAATCTGACACTTTTAAGTTTTGACTTCATTGAGCCTGTAGCTATAAGTGCAACAACAAGTCCGATGATAACGGAAATAACAAGACTCATTCCCACATTAAAGGGATCTTTCGGCAGATTATCAGCGGTATAAGGCTCGCCTGCCTTTGCCTTTTCAAGAAAATCATCGCAAAGATCCACATAATCCGTAAATGCCTCGGTAAACTTATCATCCTTTAGATCATCCTTGATCTGTTCAAATATGTAATCAAATCCCTCGTCACAGAATGCGGTCAGAGCAAAACCATTCTTAGATATCGCCCAGTCTCTTTTATCCATATCAAGAAGGAAGAGCATTCCATCCTTACTCTCACCGTATCCGAATCCACAATACAGATATGTATCATTCGCAAATTCTTCTATTGGGATACCTGCAAGGCTTTCATTAGCCACGATCATTATTATAAGATCAAACTTATACTTTTCGCTGACTTCATCGATTTTTTTCACAAGTACAGCTTCATCGGCATCGGGAATGATCTCATACTCGTCGATAATACGCGGAATGTTATAATCACCCGCACCGTGACTCATAACGGCTAATGAGACGATCATTACAAACACAAACATCAAACAAAGTAACTTTTTCATTGTCCGCACCCCCTTACAGCAGCCACCAGAGGTAGCTGAGACCGAATGCCACAGCTCCACAGATTGCAGTAAGTCCAAAGAGCCACTTTCTGTACGCACTCTTGTCAAGAGGCAGATCACCGACGAGCTTACCTGTCTGTCCGTTCATGGCAAAGGTGAACTTCTGTCCGTTCCATGTAGTATTCAGGAGCCATACGGGATACAGCGCATATTTTGCGGAGCCGTTCTGCAACTTTATGCTGGAAGCTTCAGGCAGAACAGTTGTGTACCCCTGAACGGTTGAAGCGAATGCCTCCTCGGTACTTTTCTTGATTCTTGTGTTTGCACGCTCGATGGATTCTTCGGCTGATACATCGTACTTATCTGCAAGATATCCTGCAAGGTATGCAGTCTGGAAATCCACCGCCTCATTGAAGTTATACGGTTCGATGGACTCCATCAGATCATCTGCCATTTTGGTAGAACCGTCGACCGGGACTCTCTCAAATCCGATACTACCACCGCGGAATACGGAAAAATGAGAAGTTTCGGTATATTTGTACCTGCTGTCCTCCCAATAACGAACTGTCGTTGCACGGTAACGGATCCTTGCATCCGCATCGGTATCAAAAAGCCAGAAAGGAACGTACACGCCCTTTACCTCGTCGATGTGGTTCTGATCCTTGAATGCCTTCGGCAGTAGTCTCTTTCCTCCGTAATGCTTCTTCAGCGCTTCCTTCGCAGCCTTTTTATCAAGCTTGAATGGGATAACGTAGTCGGGCTTCAGCGCTCCTGCGAATTGTCCCATCATGACAACGGGATTTCCACAGAAGGGACATGCAGTTGCCGCAAGAGTGTCGTCTCCAACGATCTCACCGCCACAGGAATTACAGGTGTACACACGAAGTCCGTCTGCCTCGCCGTACTGCCACTCTGCACCGGCAGAAGTCTGCCACTGCATATCATCGGTACCCTCGGCATTCAGCTCACTGTCATATGCTGCAAGAGTTTCCATTTCAAATTCCGTATCGCAATACGGACATTTCATCTTCTGTGCCGCTGTATCAAAGGCTATTGCACCTCCGCAACACGGGCACTTATATTCCTGAAGTACTGCCATCAGGACACCTCCTTATTTTGCATCGCCCTGGTCAAAAAGATCGCCGCACTCGGGACAGAATTTCG
>JAZUBE010000278.1:0-5397 GCA_045638325.1 Eubacteriales bacterium | reverse complement strand
CGAGAACTTCCTGTGCCACATGACGGAACATGTTCTCTGTCAGGTCCATCATACCGTAGTAATCAGTGTATGCCTGATAAAGCTCCATCAGGGTGAATTCCGGATTGTGTCTTGTATCAAGACCCTCGTTACGGAATACACGTCCGATCTCGTAAACTCTCTCCATACCACCGACAATGAGGCGCTTCAGATAAAGCTCAAGGGAGATACGAAGCTTTACGTCAAGATCAAGTGCGTTGAAGTGAGTCTCAAAGGGACGAGCCGCAGCACCGCCTGCATTTGAAACGAGCATAGGTGTCTCTACTTCAAGGAATCCCTGTCCGTCAAGGTAGCGGCGTACAGCGGAAATAATCTTGGAACGCTTGATAAATGTATCCTTAGACTCAGCGTTGGTGATAAGGTCAACGTATCTCTGACGGTAACGCATATCTACATTGCTGAGGCCGTGGAACTTCTCGGGAAGCACCTGAAGGCTCTTTGAGAGGAGAGTTACCTTCTCCGCATGAACGGAGATCTCGCCTGTCTTGGTCTTGAATACCTTACCGGAGATTCCGACGATATCGCCGATATCAAGCTTCTTGAACGCCTTGTATTCCTCCTCACCGAGGCTGTCACGTGCAACATAGCACTGAATATTTCCGGGAAGGTCCTGCACATTGCAGAAGGATGCCTTACCCATAACTCTCTTGGACATCATACGTCCTGCGATAACAACATCCGCACCGTCAAGGGAATCGAAATTCTCCTTGATATCGGTACTGTGGTGTGTTACGTCAAATTTTGTAATAACGAAGGGGTCATTTCCCTCAGCCTGCAGTCCCGCAAGCTTCTCACGTCTGATCTTTGCCTGCTCGCTGTAGTTTATCTCGGGAGCAACTGCATTCTCATTTATGTTCTCGCTCATTTTCGTAGTCCTTTCTCGGAGTCTTGTATAAAAATCAGTTAGCGGGCTTTGCTCTCTGAACATCAAGAATTCTGAATTTCATCTCACCGCCGGGGGTTTCAACAGAAACCTCATCGCCTGCCTTATTACCGATGAGAGCGCGTCCGATAGGGCTCTGATCAGAGATCATACCCATAAGGGGATTTGCCTCATTGGGGCCGACGATGGAGTACTCGATCTCCTCATCCTCCTCAACATCAAACACCTTAACGAGAGTTCCGATGTTCACAACGCCTGATTTGTACTGTTCTTCCTTGATGATCTCTGCGTGGTTGATGAGGTACTCAAGCTCTGCAATACGTGTCTCCACCTTTGCCTGCTCGTTCTTTGCCTCATCGTACTCGCTGTTCTCGGAGAGGTCTCCGAAAGCTCTTGCCTCTGCGATAGCGGCCTTGATCTCAGGTCTGCGAGCCTTGAGAGTCTCAAGCTCTGTGACAAGTTTCTCAAAACCTTCTTCGGTATACTGAGTTCTCTTTTCGTTTTCCATGGTGATTATCCTTTCGCGCTTTGCGCTCTCAATTTTTCATTTTTTGATTTTTACGGGAACACATCCCGACTAAATTATACTCACAAAACCCTTATTTATTCAAAGGTCCCGGCAGCAGCACGAAGCTGATTATCTTCGCTATCTGTATATTTGAAGAAATTCTTATCCTTCAATGCCTCGTCAAGAGGCACGGAAACATCGGGCACAAGTCCCACACCGTCGTAATTCTCCGTAACGGGAGGACAGTACAGTGCCACCGTTATCCTGAGCAGAGAGCCGTCATCAAAGACGGGTATTATGCTCTGCATGGAGCCTTTTCCGTAAGTCTGCTCACCAACGAGTTTTCCCTTACCGTAGTCTCTTATCGCCGCAGCAAAAAGCTCACCTGCTGAAGCGGTATCTGAGTTTGTTACCACAGCCATTGGCATATCGAGCTCACTCTTACCGGACGTCATATCAACGGTATAATTACCCTCGGCATCCACGGTGCGGAGCAGCGGTCCTTCGGGTACGAGATAATCAAGTATCTCACAAACCGCATCCTTGTCGCCACCGGGATTGTGTCTCACATCAAAAATAAGTTTCTGAACGCCCTCAGCCTTCAAGGCATCCACAGCCGCAAAGAACTGCTCGGGAGTTTTCTTATCAAATCCGGTTATACGGATGACACCGATTGTTTTATCGGGCTCATAAACGTGATAATCTATACTTACAGCATCTATATGAGCACGCTCGATGGAAAAATCAAGCTCATCGTAGACACCGTCTCCGTCAGCATCGCGGAACACAGTAAATTCAGCCTTGGTACCAGCCACGCCTCTCATTTTTGAAAGAGCCGCATCGTAGCCGATCTCGGCAACAGCTTCTCTGGTGCCGTCTGCATTTATTACATATGCGATAAGATCGCCTGTCCTCAGGCCTGCCTTATCTGCAGGAGAATCCTCGCTTACGCTTATAACCTCGACACAACCCTTATCGGCATCGTATATTACATTTATACCGATACCGTCGGTCTCACCGCTTATACTGCTCATCAACTCCTCAGCCTCATCGGGAGAGTAGTAGAAGCCGTATCTGTCGCCGCTTCCCGCAACGAATCCCTTTATGGCGTAGTTTCTGAGCTGATCCTGGTCAAGTTCACCGGGATACATCTCTCTGTAGAGCTCGTCTATATACCGTATATCTGCGGCGATATCTCCAAACTCCTTCATCTGCTCCTCAATGATAGCCATTTTTTTATCATAGCTCTCATTAAGTTCATCGAGCCTTGAATTGAAAGTCTCACCGAGAAAAACGACTGTTGTCATAGACGAAACGATAACTGCGATAATACATATCACAATGACCGAACCTATTGAAATTTTCTTCTGCATAAAATCTGTCCTGCTTTAAAGAGGTATGTATCCTGCAGGATTCACTCGCTCACCGTTCACACGCACCTCGAGGTGGAGGTGATAGCCGTAAGCACTACCCGTCTGTCCTACATATCCGACAGTCTGTCCTTTCTGGACAGTCTGTCCTGCACTCACTGCAAGAGAAGTACAGTGAGCATAAAGAGTTGAAAGTCCACCGCCGTGATCTATAAGCACGTAGTAACCATAACTCCAGTGCCACTCAGCGCGAAGCACCTTTCCGCCATCGGCGGCAAAGATGGAGGTACCCTGAGCACAAGCGATATCCGTTGCCGCATGGTAATCATCGCGGCCGTTGAGCTTACGCCACCCAAAGGCAGAGGATATGTATCCCACACCCTGAGGCAAAGGTCTCATAAATCCCTCACCGGATGGAACAACGGCACTCTGTGCCTGCATCTGCTTGATGTACGCAGTCAGCTCAGCATTAAGAGCTTCCTCAGCGGCTCTTGCCTTCTCATACTCAGCCCAGAATTTATTTTCATCATTCTGGAGGGACTGCATATAAAGGGCATTTTCCTTTGAGATCTGCTCATAGGAGGCCTTATCTTTTTCAAGCTGTGTGATGGTATCACTCTGAGTCTTTTTCGAAGCCTCAAGAGTATTCTTATACGCCTCAAGGCTCGCCTTCTGCTCCTTGAAATCCGCCATTACTCTGCGGTCGTACTCCATCATGGAGTTAACCTTATCAAGGCGGGTAAGGAAATCTGACATTCCCTTTGAATCAAGGAGAAGCTCAAGCTCATTCACATTGCCGTTCTCCTGAGCATAGCGAAGTCTCTCTATGATCTTATCCTGAGTCTCACCGATCTTGCTCTCAGTCTCGGTGATCTTCTCCTCAGACTCCATGATCTTCGCGTCAAGCTCATCCACAAGCGCCTCCGCAAGGAGCATCTTCTGGGATGTTGCGTTTACAAGGGAATCCATGTACTGCTTGTACTGCGCCTTTTCGGATTTGTCGTTTTTTATTGCATTGATCTGTCCGAGGAGACGATCCTGCTCCGCCTGGAGCTTCTGGATCTCATCCTCCATGGACTGAACATTCGAATCATTTACCTCTGCCGCTCTTGCCACAGGGTATGAACTTGCCACACCTCCGGCGAGAAGCACCGCCGCAAGTGCAATGGAAGAACCGGCACGCACTATACGTCTTTTCATTTTTTTCATACCGTACTCCCTTCTTAAACCTTAAGATACTTTCCGAGGGAGACTACACTTCCGACGATACCTGTAATAACGCCGAGTCCGAGGAAACCTGCAAGAACTATGCCTCCGATATCACCGTAGCTGAGCACGGATATTATGGCAAAGGAGCCGCTTGATACCATTTTTTCAACGTAGTGATAAGCGAACCACTCGATAAAGTATCCGACACCGCCTGCAAGGAGACCGAGGATGATACCTTCGATAACAAAAGGCAGCGTTATGAACCATCCCGTGGCTCCCACATACCTCATTACCGTTATCTCGTGACGTCTTGCGAACACTGACAGCTTGATTGTGTTTACGATAATGAACACGCTTATGACCATAAGGATCACAAGGAACCATATGAATACCATAAGAACACCGTTCTTGATGCTCTCAAGCCGCATTGCAAGATCCTGTCTTTGGTTGATCTTTCTGATACTGTCGATCTGGCTGAGCTGGAAGGTGAGCTCCGAGAGCCCCTCCACATCCTCATACTCGATTATAAAATAATCACTGAGGGGGTTATTCTCTCCGCGAAGATCGTCATAGAGAGCCTTATCCTCATCATCCTGAATGAGCTCATCAAGAGACTCATCCTTCGTCACATGGGTAACCGATTTTACATTTTCAAGATTCCATATCTGTCTCTCCACAGCATCAAGCTGTTCTGCAGTGGCATCGAATTCAGTAAACACCACCACCTGATTGAGAAGGCGCATCTGCTCAAGGTTCACATCGATATTAACGACGAGGAGAGCAAAACCGCCCATTACAACGAGACAGCTCATGAGCACCGCAATGGAAGCGAATGACATAACTCCGTTACGCCACAGGCCCTTGACCGCCTGACCAATAAAATAGAGAGGGCTGTACGACTTATTCATTTGAACATACCTCCTACTCTGTCATCTATGATCTTACCGTCCTTAAGCTTGATAACACGCTGCTGGTAGTAGTCAACAAGTCCCTTTTCGTGAGTTACCACGATAACGGTCTTACCGAGCTTGTTTATCTTCATGAGGAGGTTCATGATCTCGATACTCATCTTGGGGTCGATATTACCTGTAGGCTCATCGGCGATTATGTATCTGGGATTGTTTGCAAGAGCTCTTGCAATGGCAACTCGCTGCTGCTCACCGCCGGACAGCTCCTTCGGGAAACAGCCTGTTTTCTCACCGAGGTTTACGGTATTCAGAAGAGCGGGCACCTTACGGCGGATGATCTTCTGCGGAGTTCCGATAACATGCATCGCAAATGCGACATTCTCATACACGGTCTTGTCGGGGAAAAGACGGAAATCCTGGAACACTACGCCGAGCTGACGGCGGTAGTAAGGAATCTTTCGGTTTGGCATATCCATAAGG
>JAZUBE010000277.1:0-6793 GCA_045638325.1 Eubacteriales bacterium | reverse complement strand
TAACTATCCGCGGAACAAATGCAGCAGTCATGGGCTACGGCAGATGTGGAAGAACACTCGCTTCCCTCCTCCGTGCAGTTGGTGCATCCGTCACCGTATCTGCAAGGAGCGAAAGTGCACTTGCATGGGCTGAAACAGAGGGATGTAAATCCTGTCATCTGTCAAAATTTCACACCATTGCAAATGAGTTTCCTATAATCTTCAACACCATACCACATCCTGTAATCGGGAGCTTGATACTAGCAAATGTAAAACCCGAGGCACTTATCATTGATATTGCTTCCCTTCCCGGCGGAATCAACACCACATCCGAGATTCCCGACAATCTCACAGTCATATATGCAGGTGGACTTCCCGGACGCACTTCCCCTAAAAGTGCCGGTGAGATCGTCGGGCAGTCCATCCTTGAACGTCTTACAGCCGAGGGGGTTATAACATGATCGGATATGCAATATGCGGCTCATTCTGTACCCATGCTGTATCACTCGGTATAATGAGACGGCTTGTATCTGACGGGTATGATATTCTCCCCATTGTAAGTGAGACTGTCTATTCAACAGATACCCGTTTCGGCAAGGCTGACGATCTTCTGTGGGAAATAAAGGATATCTGTAAAAAAGACGTCATCCACACGGTAAAGGATGCGGAGCCGCTGGGGCCATCCATTGACCTTGAATCACTCATCATTGCACCGTGTACCGGAAATACCCTGTCAAAAATGGCACGGGGCATCACCGACGGAACGGTCACCATGGCAGCAAAGGCACATCTGAGGTGTGACAGACCGATGCTTATTGCTCTTGCATCCAACGATGCCATGTCTGCAAATCTCTCCTCTATTGCAGCAATGCTTCAACGGAAGAACGTGTATTTTGTACCAATGAAGCAGGATGATCACGTAAGGAAGCCTCACTCGCTGATCGCGGATTTCGGGAAGATACCCGAGGCGGTGGAGGCACTGAAGAAGGGGCGGCAGCTGAGACCGCTGTTTTTGTGATAATATTGTGGGGGAGGCGTTTCGCCTCCCGTTTTGATGATGTAAACCGTACATGGCTGTGCGTCAAGCGTAGCGAAGACGTCGCACCCTACGGAAGGTAATATGTTTTTCCGTCGGAGGGGAGGGGCTTGCTCCTCCCGTTTTATTGATCACACGTGGTTACACCTCAATCCGTATCACCTTCGGTTTGCCACCTTCCCCTCAAGGGAAAGGCTTTTGTAGGGACCGACGTCCTCGACTGTCCGTTTCTTGAGCACAAACCGCACTTTGCTTCTTTGGTGTCATTCGATATTTTTTGGCAAATACTTGAATATACCCCAAAAATATGTTAAACTATATCTGCTAAACACATCGAATAGTTATGTTTGGCGACGATTGTTGTTATACATTTTTAGGAGGAAGAAAAATTGAAAATGAAGAAGATTCTGGCGATGGCCCTTGCGGTGGTGATGATGGTTGTAATGATGCCGGTGACAGTCGGTGCGGAAACGGATGGGTATTATACCTACGCCGTAGAAAACGGTGAAGCTACCATCACAGACGTTGACACATCCATCAACGGCGATATAACGATCCCTTCTACACTTGGTGGAAATCTTGTACGCAGTATCAACTCTTTTGCATTTAAAGAATGTAATAATAGTATGAGTATCACAATTCCGGACAATATAACATATATTGATGACTTTGCATTTGCTGATTGCAACGGACTCGAAAGTGTTACTATCGGGGACAGTATAACATACATTCATGACTTTGCATTCTCCGGTTGCGAGAACCTTACAGTTATAAATTGGGGTAAAAATATAAAAGGGATTGGGGCTTACTCGTTTGGTAACTGCTATAATCTTGAAGATGTGTTCATTCCAATCAATATAACAAGTATTTCTGATGTTGCATTTATCAATTGTTCTAAACTTACAGAAGTATTTTATGAAGGCGGTCATGTTTCTTGGGAAAAAGTAACGAAAGATACTATTGATAACTATCTTACTTCTGCAGATCATATTCATTTTAATGTTTCGGATCCTCAAAAACACTATACTTTAAATGAAATAATAAAAAAGGCGACCTGCACAGAAGCAGGAACAGGTAATTATATTTGCAAATGCGGATATTATAAGCTTGATGATATCGCACCTGCACATAACACCGAGATTCGCAACAACATAGTACCCACCTGCACTACTGACGGTTACACCGGTGACACCGTTTGTGTTGACTGTGGCGAGATTCTCGAAGCCGGAAATGCTATCCCTTCAAAAGGCCATACCCCCGGCGAATGGGTGATGGTTACCGAACCCACCGAAACCACGGAAGGACTTCGTGTTAAGAGCTGTACTGACTGTGGTGCTGAAATAGAACGTGAAACCATTTCTTCACTCAACCCCTCCACCCCCGGTGATGCAACAGGTGACGGAAAGATCAACCTTACCGATGTTTCCAATATCCTTAAATATATCGCCAAATGGGATGTTGCTCCCGATCTTGACGCCTCAGATGTTACCGGTGACAGCAAGGTCAATCTTGCGGATGCATCCCTCATCCTCAAGTACATAGCAAAATGGAATGTAGTTCTGAAATAAATATCAAACGTGCTAAAACACCGCCTTCGTGCGGTGTTTTTTCCTGTCTGTGTGTTAAACATCCGTGAATTCCCTCTTTTCCCGTTGACATAACGAAACAAAAGAGGTATAATAAGAAAAGATATATAATTATCACAAAATTGTGAAAGGATGTATATAATCATGAAAAATTGGGCATCTGTTGATCCCTCATCCGTACCCTTTATTCAGACTGAGCTTCCCGGCCCCAAGTCCCGCGAAGTTCACGAGCGTTGCTCCACTTACATGAAGGGTTATTCCAGCCAGGTTAAGCTCTTCCCCGTTGCGTTCGACTCCGGTTTCGGTTACACCCTCACCGACGTTGACGGCAACAAGTACATCGACTTCTCCTCCGGTATTTATGTAACCGGTCTCGGACACTGTCATCCGAAGATCTCCGAGGAGGTTGCAAAGTATGCAAAGCAGCTCATGAACTGCCATGACTTCTCTACCGAGATCAAAATGCGTCTTATGGAGAAGCTTCACGAGATCACCGGCGGTCGTTTCGGCGGCTTCCAGCTCTACGATTCCGGTACTACTGCTGTTGAGGCAGGTCTCCGTTGCGCTCGTGCCGCTACCGGTAAGTTTGAGTTCTACTCCTTCTGGAGAGACTTCCACGGTAAGACTCTCGGTGCTGTTTCCTGCGCTGTTGTTGGTGCAGATTCTCACATGAGAGCTCCCGGCTTCTACCTTGCTCCCCGTCCGAATCCGTACCGTGATGCATTCGGTCGTTCCAAGGAAGAGGCAATGAAGGATTCCACTCCTTACATCAGAATGCTCGAGGGCATGATTGACAATGAGTCTACCGGTAATGTTGCCGCTATCGTATTTGAGCCTATTCAGGGTTGGGGCGGTTCCGTTGTTCCTCCGGATGATTACATTCCTGCACTCCGTGATCTCTGTAACCGTAAGGGCATCCTGCTCTTCGCTGATGAGGTACTGAACTGTATGGCTCGTACCGGTAAGTTCCTTGCTATGGATCACTGGAACACCACTGCTGATATTACCACTCTCGGTAAGGGATTCGGTAACGGATTCCCCGTAACCGCTATGTGCGTATCCAAGGATCTTGCTCCTGCGATCGAGAAGATCTCCGCTTCCTCCAGCTACGGCGGAAACCCCATGGCTTGTGCTGCTGCACTTGCATCCATCGAGGTTATCGAGGAAGAGAAGCTGAACGAGCGCTCTGCTGAGCTTGGTGAGCTGTTCCTCAAGAGAATGAACGAGATGATGGAGCGTCATCCCATTATCGGTGATGTTCGCGGTAAGGGATGTCTGCTGGCAATCGAGCTCGTTAAGGATCGTGAGACCAAGGAGCCCTTTGCTGAGGCAGGTTCCATGGTATACCAGAAGGCATTCTCCAAGGGTCTTGCTTGGGTGCCCTCCGGTCACATCCTCCGTCTGTCTCCTCCCATGATCCTCGACGACGAGATCGCTCTCAAGGGACTTGACATCATTGAAGAGGCTGTTGCCGAGACTGAGAAGCATTTCGGATATTGATGAGTTAATTAAATAATTACCGAGGGGGTGCTTTTTGAAAAAGCACCCCCTCGGACTCCCCCGCAAAAACTTTTGGAAAAGGAACAAATATAGATAATTCCCATAGGGGCTCCGCTACGTTTGGTTCAGATCGTTCGTCACGGGAGGATGTGGCATCCTCCCCTACAAATTAAATTATCGTTATCCCGTAGGGGACGATGACCACATCGTCCCTCATTGTTATCCTGAACCGCACATTTCGGGAGGAGCAAGCCCCTCCCCTACGGCGAGATTGCTCGGTATTCCGTAGGGAACGACGCCTCGGTGTCCCTTTCGTACGGCACAGATCAAAACATTGAGGGATGTCGTGGGCGCCATCCCCTACAAAAATTGAAGATTATCTTGCGTGTTCTTCCAAAGTTTTCACCACTGCGATGAATCGTTCATTGTCACGTATGCAGTCGTAGCGTTCATACCCCAGTCTGTCCAGTCTGTAATAGCACTGATTATGCTCTATCAACTCGTGAAAATCTTTACCCGGGAACGGATATGTCAGCTTATCTGTGAAAATGGAAGTGAAGCTCTTACCATGATCGTTAAGATATGATTTGTCGTATTCAACAGTGTGATAACACATCTTTTCAAGTGTTTCAAGCGTGTCTTCCATCTTTCCCTGTGCTATCTCATAGGTGGATATTAAATAATAATTATACGCCAAACTGTCATGAACAAACATTAGATTATCACCAAAAATAAGTCTATAAATTTCATTTGAGGTTTTGAGCATTTTTATTTTTTTATCCCATGTAGAAGGATCATTCGGCAGGTCATCATTTAGCACAAGGTTACTGATTTCTGTTCCGAGACGATGCACAAGTGTGCAAATAGTATCTTGAATGTAAAATTCGGTATTGCCATCTCCTATACCGGAAGTTTTTACGAACTCTCTGCAATATTTCATTGGGACAAGGAGATTAGTAACTTCTAAGGTTTTATCCGGCTGTTTCAGTTCTGCGTAAATAGCAACGAGAGTGTATATAGCATCATAGCGAATGTCTTCATCTCTGCACTCCTCTGCAACAATTTTGCAAATTGCCTCTGCTTCCGCAAAACAAGCTTCATCCCCTGTCTCACATCCCTTAAAATAAAGACATCCTGCAAGCTGTTCCTTTATCTCAAAATCCCCGGGGAACTTTACAAGAGCATTTCGCGCAAAGCTGATTCTCTCCTCGACTGTTCCCACCTCGGAAAGGCGTTCAATCTCTTTTTTGATTCTTGCCAGTTCTTCTTCCCTTTCCGACAGCTTATATCCGAGAAGCTCATCGGTACTGACGGAAAAGAAATCCGCAAGGGCCGGAAGAAGCTCGATGTCGGGATAGCACCCCTCCGACTCCCAACGGGAGATCGCCTGCGGTGTCACACCAATGGTGGCAGCAAGGGCATCTTGGGTAACGTTATTCTCCGTGCGTAGCTTTTTAATGATCGCACCTATTTTTATATTCATGTAGTACCTCCAAAATTGTATTTTGTAAGCTTACGATTACATTATATCAGTTTTCAGGGGATTTTCAATTATCAATTAGTTGTTTAGCGTATAAACAGACAATTGAGCTCGCGCCTTAATAAAGAAAATATTAAGCTTCAAATAATTACCTCGTTTCCCCACCTTAAAAGCATTGACTGCAAGCACATAATAAGCTATAATACAAATAAAAAACAAGGAGAACATCATGCTCAAATTCATCTGTTACCCCAAATGCACAACCTGCCAGAAGGCAAAAAAGTGGCTTGATGAAAATGGTATCGAATATGAACTGAGAGATATCAAGACTGACAATCCCACCCTCTCCGAGCTGACCGATTGGTACGGCAAAAGCGGACTTCCGCTTCGCAAGTTTTTCAACACAAGCGGACTTCTGTACAAATCCCTTGAGCTGAAAGACAAGCTTCCCACTATGAGTGAAGATGAGATGCTCGCGCTGCTTTCCTCCGACGGTATGCTTGTGAAGCGACCTCTGCTCAACGGGAATGATTTTGTACTTGTAGGCTTCAAAGAAGCTGAGTGGAATGAGAAGATAAGGTAAATACTAAGGAGTATTATAATGAATGAACCTGAAGTCAGTCTAAATATTGCGTTATACTATATTCGAAACAAATTAACCGAAAAAAAATGTTAGAGTATCAATCGACGGAGCTCACATTAAGACAAGTAATACAGTACATTTTGATATTATGCAATTCATGGTCGAAAACAATTGCCAAAAATCTGACAACGACATACTCCTTTGGCAAGGTGAATATAATGTAACTGGTCATAAACCTAAAATAATTATATCATCAAAACCCGGAGAAGGTGATGTTGTCATAATGCTCACAACCGGTAAAGAACTATATATAGAAAGCAAAAAAGTTCGAAAAGGCAAAAGCAATCACGAATATCCTGCAATGCGCGAAGCCATAGGACAACTCATGACAGGATGTCAGTTTTCAGAGGATAAAATCCCGATTGTAGCTGTACCGTATACTCCAAAAAGTGCGGAACTTGCAAAACGTTGGTCAAAACTACCACAGATAAAAACCGTTGGAATTCGATTTATGCTTGTATTTGAAAACGGAAACATTATAACTATTTAAGACATTATGGTTCACATACAAAAGCGAGATGCAAATGCATCTCGCTTTTTGCTTATTCTATTTCATTCGCCCACGGTAT
>JAZUBE010000276.1:0-11405 GCA_045638325.1 Eubacteriales bacterium | reverse complement strand
AGATCGAGGAAGAACATTCCCTTACCCACATATCTCTTTGCGATACTTACGACGAGACGGAGGTTTGCTTCCACAAGCTCATCCTTGGCCTTTTCGGCAGCGGAATTCACCTTGGGATCTCCGCCTTCCTCCCACAGAGCCATCTTCTCTGCAAGGAAGAGCTCACGGTCAGCATCAAGAAGCGGCACTTTACCGATCTCCTTCAGGTACATACGAACGGGATCGTCGATCGCAAGACCTTCCTGAGCCAGCATCTTCTCCATATCCTCGGCGGAACCGAGTTGCTCAACCTCGCTCTCGATCTCCTGAAACTCCGGGGGATTCATGTAGTTTGTGACTTCGATCCCGTTGCTCTCAAGAGTCTCGTAGATCTTTTCGATCTGATCGATGTCGTATTCGGTGTACTCAAGAACCTCCATAATGTCGGTGTTGGAGAGGGAACCCTTGGTCTTTCCTTTTTCGATGAGATCCTTCACATCGAACTTTTTGCCTCCGTTTTCCTTGCTTTCAGCGAGAAGAGCAGCTTCCTCGGCAGCAGCCATATCCTCCTCTTCGGTAGGGAGAGAGTCCTCAAACTCGTCAAACAAGGTGTCCTCATCTTCAAGGATTTCATCCTCATGAAGCTCGTTTTTCTTTTCCTTTTTCATTCTTGCATCCTTTCGATTTATGTATCAAAATTTTTATTTATATAATGCCGCATTAGCGGATAAATAACTTAGGATATTCTATTCTGAACGTTTTTTTGATAAAAGACGTGCAATATCATCAATATTGTCACCCGATGACACGGAATTTTCGCGTAGCTTTCGCACATTATCCGCAAATACAACAGGACTGTTGTCTGACAGCTTTTCGCGTGAGAGCATAAGTTTCATTGCACGTGACACTTCGTCCTGCGAAAAGCTCTCGGAGAGCTGACCGAATTCAAATCCGCCGTTTTCATTTGCATCGGAAATAAATGAAAACAGCTTTTTTCCGAATTCTGTACACAGATCATCGGAGGAGACAGGCTTTCCGTCAACCGGGGATTTGAGATATTCGACGTGGGACAGCACCATTCCAAGTACAGCCTCCTCAAGCCTTGCCGACAGGGGGCGTTTTGCAAAATCGGGATTGACTCTGTCGGATATTCCCATAGTATCTCTTATTAGCCTGTCGTGATCTTCTTTTTTCTTTTCGGCCTTTTTGCGTTTTATGGAGTAAGAGATATCACGTTTTATGTTTTCAATATCCAGATCCATCATTTCGGCAAGTTTGGAGGAATATATTTCACGTTCCACACTTGAAGGAAGATCTGCGATATACGAACATATACGTCGGATAGCCTTGACTTTTTCCTCATCATTTGACATGTCGTGCTCGGATGTGATCCTGCTTACGGTGAACTCAAATCTCGTGCGGCTTCGTCCGAGAAGCTCGCTGAATTTTTCAGCACCGAACTTGCGGATATATTCATCGGGGTCCTTTGCATCTTCCACCTTCAGTATCTTTGCATCAAGTCCTACATCGGCAAGCAGACGGAATGCTTTGTCGGCTGCTCTTTGTCCCGCATCATCGCTGTCATATGATATAATGACCTTTTTCGTGTATTTTGCAATAAGTCTTGCCTGATCCGGAGTGATCGCAGTCCCCAGTGTTGCGACGGCATTTTCGAATCCTGCCTCATGCAGGGCGATAACATCCATATATCCTTCGCAGAGGATAAGCTGTTCGGCACAGGCGGATCTTGCATAATTCAGTGCAAAGAGATTACGCCTTTTATTAAATGCGGGAGTATCGGATGAGTTAAGATATTTCGGCAGGGAATCGTCAAGCACACGGCCGCCGAAAGCAACGATATTTCCCGAGGTGTCGATTATGGGGAACATTACTCTGTTTCTGAAAATGTCGTAAAGGGAACCGTTTTTCTCACTCTTTTTGCAAAGAAATCCTGCAATGAGTTCTTCGTCCGTAAATCCGCATGATCTGAGATGATCTCTGAGCGAACCGAACTCTCCGTCGGCAAAACCGAGACCGAATCTGCGGATGATTGTCTGCGAAAGACCTCGTTTTGTAAGATAGCTTCTTGCGGCACCACCGTATTCACTCTCAAAAAGAGCACTTCGGAAAAATTTTGCCGCAGCGGTGTTCATCTCATAAAGCCGTTTTCTTGAAACACCGCGCTCGTCTCTTGCGCCGTCGTCGGGTAACGTTATTCCTGCACGCTTTGCGAGAAATTCAAGAGCATCACGGTAGTCGAGATTTTCCGCACGCATTATAAAGCTTATCACATCACCGCCGGCACCGCAGCCGAAGCAGTAGAAAGAGGATGTGCCGGAAAATACGGTGAATGACGGTGTTTTTTCAGAATGAAAGGGGCACAGACCGAGATGGTTTGACCCCGCCCGCCTGAGTGTGACATAGGAAGAGATCACATCCTCAATAGGGCAACGTATTTTAAGTTCTTCAATTATCGCCTGTGAGATCATGAGATCCCTCCTTTCGGTAATTATTTGATTTCGATAACGGCACCTGCCAGCTTTCGTCTGAGGATAGTCATATCGGCTGCGCTTACGTCGCCGTCATAGTTCACGTCGGCACCTGAAGTGAGAGATATTGTAGCGCCTGCCAGCTTTCTTGATATATAAGTTACATCACTTGCGGAAACGATTCCGTCGCCGTTCGCATCTCCGAGATCAAACTCAAGAGGAGGGATCTCGGTGAAGGTTGAGTAGTCGCATTTTGTGCAAGCCTCATACGCCTTCCAGCCGGGTTCCTTTGTTGTTGGGATCTTTCTGTCATATGATCTGATGTCATGACCGGATGCGGAAACGATATTTCCTGTAAAAGATGTGCCGCATATTGCGCATATGTGTGTTGTGTATCCGTCATCGGTACATGTGGGGGATATGGTGATTCCTCTGTCTGTAATACTGTGGATATCTGCGGTTTTGGTATCTCCGACAAAGGGAACGGTGGAGAAAAATGTTTCTGATGTTGCATCATATCTTGAACAGTTATCAGCGAGTCCGTCACGGAGAGTTACGGAGAATTCAGCTTCACCGTGAAAATCGGGGCTCACTGTGAACACTACCTCAAAGAGAATACCGGTGTTTGTTGAAACATCAAGGTTGAGTCTTGCATTGTACCTGATGAAATCATCAAAAGCACGTACCATGCTTTTGCCTTTACCGAAAATATCGGATGCGGATAAGATATCCTGCCCGGAGTCATCCTTTTTAATTTTAAAAATCTCCGGATCAAATTCCAGATTGATCCATACAGAGGAGATTCCGGGGTTTTTTTCGGCAGATACCTTGACGGAAATATCTTTACCGGAATTTACTATGCCCGAATCACTGAAGACCGGCTCCACGGGGGAGATTTCTACTTGTGTTTTGAACACTTCATCCGAAACGATATTTTCAGCAGATATACATACGGGGAATGCAACCGTAATAACTGCGATTGAAAGAAGAAGAGCCAGAATTTTTTTCATATTGTAATCCTTCCTTTTGAAATTGAGTAAAATACCATCGACAGCCGGTAATACACTAAAATTGTATTGACATTTGTCCGTCAACGCTTGTTGATTGTCTGTCAACGCTTATCGACCAGACGGAGGGGATAAAAAGCTTCTTGTAAAGATCGATGGCGTATCTGTCAGTCATGCCCGAAACATAGTCGCAGGCACATCTTTCAACAGGTTCGGTGCTCGTGTTTTTGAGATATATCCCCGTCATCTGCTCGGGATATTTCACGAAATGGTGGTAAAGCCTTGCGAGAAGCTCCATTGCTTTATCATCCTCGGATTTTGCTTTCTTGTTGAGATAAACTCGCTCAAAGAGAAAATCTCTCAGTTCAAGCATAGCACCGCCGATCTCATCACTCATGCGTATCTCAGGGATCCCTGTGCTTTCCTTTATTATGTCGCTCACAAGGGTGTTTATCCTTTTGGAATGGGTGTCGCCAAGTACCTCACGGATATGCACGGGAATATCTGCAGGATCAAGTATACCCGCACGACAAGCATCGTCAATATCGTGATTTATGTACGCAATACGGTCTGCGTATTTGATGATTATTCCTTCAAGGGTGGATGCCATATTCTTTCCCGTATGATTAAGAATACCGTCACGCACCTCTGCGGTAAGATTCAGCCCGGCGCCGTCATTTTCCAGATGATCAACTACGCGAAGGCTCTGCTTATAATGGGAAAATCCGGGATCATAGCACTTGCGCATGACTTCCTCACCTGCATGTCCGAAGGGAGTGTGGCCGAGATCATGCCCAAGAGCCGCCGCCTCACACAGATCTTCGTTGAGTCTCAGGGAACGTGCAATGATGCGTGCTATCTGAGAGACTTCAAGCGTGTGAGTCATTCTTGTGCGATAGTGCTCGTCAAGAGGTGAGAGGAAGACCTGAGTCTTTCTCATGAGTCTGCGGAATGATTTTGAATGAATGATACGGTCCCTGTCTCTTTGGAAATCTGTCCTGTTCGGGCATGGAGGGCATGGATGCTCTCTGCCTGCTGTGGCAGATGAAGGAAAGGCAAATTCGGATAAAAGAAGTTTTTCTCTTTCAAGATATAATTCCCTTACGCAAAGTTCAGACATAGTTACCTCCATTATATTATAAACTAACTTGTAATATATAATATACGCATAAAATATCAAAATTACTTTTTTGATCATTATAAGATCAGAGTAAAGCATTAAATTTACATTTTCTGATAAAATTATATGGATTTTGAGTATGAAAACACGAAAAAATCGGACAAGACATAAATCTTGTCCGACACTTTTCAACTACAGACTGTCAACTTATTTGCCCATGTTACGGCGCTTGTTGAACTTGTCTACGCGTCCACCGGTATCTACCAGCTTCTGCTTACCGGTAAAGAAAGGATGGCACTTGGAGCAAATATCCACGCGCAGCTCTCCGTTAGCATCAGCCTTTGCAGAACGGGTGGTGAAGGTCTCACCGCAAGCGCAGCGAACCTGTACTTCCTTGTATTCAGGATGGATTCCAGCTTTCATGATTTCACCTCATTCCGTGCTTGATAAATATGCATTACTTTACGAAGTATATCACATTTCATTTGAAATTGCAATAGGTTTTTGAAAAAATGTTTGAATATTTTTATATTCTCTCGCCGATAGATTCCTTCAGCCGTTCTATTATCTTTTTTTCAAGCCGTGATATATAGGATTGTGAGATTCCCAGCATATCTGCAACCTCCTTCTGAGTGCGTTCACGGCCGCCGTCGAGTCCGTAACGCAGTTTTATTATCACACGTTCACGTTCATCAAGGCTGTCTACGGCGGCACGTATCTCCCGTTCATCTTCATCTTTTTCCATATTGCGGCTTACGATGTCCTCATCACTGCCGAGTATATCGGAAAGAAGAAGCTCGTTGCCGTCCCAGTCCACGTTAAGTGGCTCGTCTATAGATATTTCCGAACGGAGAGGGTTTGTCTTTCTCATATACATTAGTATTTCGTTTTCAATACAGCGGGAAGCATATGTGGCAAGTTTTATGTTTTTGTCGGAACGATATGTATTGACAGCCTTTATAAGACCGATAGTTCCGATGGATATGAGATCTTCGATCCCTGTTCCGGTGTTTTCGAATTTACGGGCGATGTACACCACGAGTCTCAGATTGTGCTCGATAAGTAGAGAACGAGCTTCAGCATCGCCTTCTTCAAGACGGAGTATAGCTTCTGTTTCATCTTCGTTGGTTAGGGGAGGGGGTAGAGTTGCCGATCCGTTTATGTAAAAGATGTTTCCTTCGATTTTTGCACGGAAAAGTTCTTTTGCCCACGCAGCGGCACGGGAGAACATAGCGGTTAGATAATCGAGATTTATATATAGTTTCATAGTAATGCCTTTCATTTATGTAAGTATCATGGGGGAATTTGCAGGGTATCCGCCGAAGAATTTTTCGCCGAGGTCTGCCACGGCGATTATGGCACTGCAATTTTTTTCGCCTGAAGTATCTGCCACGGAGATGGAATCGGGGATGAATCCCATGAGAAGTCCGCTGCCGCCGATCCCCTTTACCGGGATCATGCGGATTTTCGAAGAAAGTCTTTCCGGGACAGCCATAGGCGTTTCGCAAAGCTCGGGAACTATCATATGCATGACAGACTTGTCTGCAATTATGACAGGTTTCCCTGTCATCGGATCAGTTACGAGATTTCCACTGTCACAAAGTGCATCAAATACAGTACGTTTGTTTCCTAAGGTAACAGTTATCCTCAGTATTTTGCGTTTTTTGAAATGGGACATAGCTTTTACGGCCAGAAGGCAAAGTGTGCTGCCTAAAAAAAGGATCGCAGTACCACCCGATGAGCTGCCCGGTGCTCCGAAGCTGTCTCCGAGTGAGCAAAGCGCCGTCATCACTCCGCCGAGGAGTGCGGCACCACCCCAGAATACCGCAGATCTGCGAAGAATAAGCGTAAGATTTCCTGTGCCGAAGGATATCAGAACCATTATTACGGATACTGCTCCTGCGGCGAGTACACCGGGAACGCCGTCTATTCCCAGTGCTACAGCTAAAGTTCCGTAAATTCCGCCCAGTATTGCTGAGAGTACAAAGCGTACCCCTGCGGGTGGACCTGATGTAAGCCTTGATGTAAGATACAAAGTTATAAAATCCATGCTGAAATTTATGAAAAACAGTATGTCCGCATAAAGAACGTGTTCCAAGTCTGTGCCTCCGATTACGTATAGATGTACTACTGACTGTTATTATATATTCATCCGTTGGTAAAATCATGTCATACGGGGCGCGATTTTAGAATCGGGCGGGGACGGATAATGACGGGGAAAGAGGGTTTGGGAAATTTTATTTGATAAAATTACGATATTGTATTGACAAACCTGTGTTCGGGTGTTATAATTCAATACACAAAACTCTTGTTCGAATGGCGGTGGAGTATGCGAACAGTTCTTCATTGTGATATGAATAATTATTTTGCATCCGTGGAAATGGTTGATATGCCTGGGCTTGCAAATGTACCTATGGCGGTGTGCGGTGAGCCGAGACTCAGGCATGGTGTGGTACTTGCGAAAAATGAGCACGCAAAACGGTACGGAGTTACTACCGGGGAGCCTACCATATCGGCAAGGATGAAGTGCCCGGGACTTGTTGTAGTGCCTCCTCATTATCGTAAATATCAGGTGTATTCAAGTGTTGCAAAGTCAATATTTTCAAGGTTTTCCACGGAGATATATCCTTATGGCATGGACGAGGCGTGGCTTGTGCTTCCTGAGGGAACTACGCAGAAGGCCGGGGCATTTGTGGCTGATGAGATACGTGAAACCATAAAGCGTGAGCTTCATATTACGGCATCTGTGGGAGTCAGCTTTAACTTTGTTTTTTCGAAGTTGGCATCGGATATGAAAAAGCCTGATGCGACTACACATCTTCCGCCCGAAAGCATGAGAGATATTATATGGAAGCGTCCTGCATCTGACCTTTTGTTCGTTGGAAAAGCGACAGGGCGTGTGCTCGGACAGCTCGGGCTTCGTACTATTGGTGATGTGGCAGCTCAGGATCCTGATCTTCTCAGATGTATGCTTGGAAAGAACGGGGAGACATTGTGGCGGTTTGCGAATGGAGACGATTCTGGATTTGAACCATCTACCGACAGAGAAGGCGATGTGAAATCGGTGGGTAACAGCGTTACACCACCTAAGGATATCTGCAATTCCACCGATGCGGCAGGATTTCTCTATCTTATCAGCGGAAAGGTGTCTGAGAGGATACGCCGTCTCGGATTCAAGACCTCATGTGTTTCCATAAATGTAAGACGTGACGATTTTGTAAGATATTCAAGGCAGTGTACTCTTGTTCACCCTACCGATGATTGTAATGTTATATTCAAATATGCAGAAGAGCTTCTTCGTACCAATCATGTGTGGTCGAAAGGTATACGCAGTATCGGTATAAGGCTCGATAAGCTGTCGGGGGCTCATGGTGAACAGATACCTATATTCCCTGAGGAATATTATGTTCCCGATGCGGCGGAAATGGTGGAGAATATAAGGCGAAAATTCGGTATGCTGGGGTTTGATGCGGACTGAATTCATATAAGTACAAAAAAGAGGTGTATCGGTACCTCTTTTTTGTGTTAACACCGATTGACAAAACCATATGTACTATGATATAATAATAATGTTATGCAATAAAACTAATTCGCCCTTATGATACAGGGAATTCGGAGGATTTCAAAATGAGCAAAAAGCTTAGAGCCGGTATTATCGGTGCTACCGGTATGGTAGGACAGCGTTTTATTCTGCTTCTGCAGAATCATCCCTATTTTGAGCTTGTGCGTCTTGCGGCAAGCAGCCGTTCCGCAGGTAAGACCTATGAGGAGGCACTCGGCGGTCGCTGGAAGATGAAAGTGGATATGCCTGCAGACGTTGCAAAGATGCATGTTTACGATGCAGCAGACGTTGAGACTGTTGCAGAGGGACTTGATCTTGTATTCTGTGCTGTTGATATGCCCAAGGATGAGATAAAGAAACTGGAGGAGGCATACGCAAAGGCTGAGGTGCCTGTTATGTCCAATAACTCCGCTAACCGCTGGACTGAGGATGTTCCCATGATCGTTCCTGAGGTGAATGACGGTCACCTTGAGGTTATCAATGCTCAGAGAGCACGTCTCGGTACCAAGAAGGGCTTTATTGCTGTTAAGCCCAACTGCTCTATCCAGAGTTATGTTCCTGCACTTACTCCCCTTATGGAGTACGGTGTTAAGGAAGTTGTTGTTACTACATATCAGGCTATCTCCGGTGCAGGTAAGACCTTCAAGGATTGGCCCGAGATGAACGACAATGTTATTCCTTACATCGGCGGTGAGGAAGAAAAGAGTGAGAAAGAGCCTCTTCGCGTATGGGGTACTGTTGAGGACGGCAAGATCGTTCCTGCGACTACTCCTCTTATCACAAGCCAGTGTATCCGTGTTCCCGTTTCCGACGGACACCTTGCGGCTGTGTTTGTAAACTTTGAGCGTAAGCCCTCAAAGGAGGCTATTCTTGAGGCATGGAAGAACTTCAAGGGCGCACCCCAGGAGCTTGGACTTCCTTCTGCACCCGAGCAGTTTATTACCTACATGGAGGAGGATAATCGTCCTCAGACAGGTCTTGACCGTGATATTTACGGCGGTATGGGTGTAACTGTAGGTCGTCTCCGTGAGGATACAATGTTTGACTACAAGTTTGTTGCACTTTCACACAATACTCTCCGCGGTGCTGCAGGTGGAGCTATGCTTACAGCAGAGCTTCTGTATCGTAAGGGCTGGCTTGACTAAGCCCGGGAGATCGGGGAGACGAATATCGTACAGCTTTAGCTGAAGGATAACGGTATCCCACGACTGTGATGGTTTTGATCATCAGCGGATAATTATTTGAAAACAACACATACTGACTACGGGGGATGGCGGACTTCGTCCATCCCCCGATATTCCAGGTAACTTTTTATATGAAAGTTTTTGGGATCCAACCCTTTTGAAAGGTTGGCAGAGATCGAGACAGATTCTCGATATGATATAATATTTTTGAGGTACTCATATGAAAATAGCGATCGACGGTCCCGGCGGAGCCGGAAAAAGCTCTGTTGCAAAGGCACTTGCCGCAAAGCTCGGACTTGTGTATGTTGATACGGGAGCCCTGTACCGCAGTGTAGGATTGTTCATGAGGCGTGCAGGAGTTAATACTGCATCTGCCGACGAGGTTGCGCCTCTCCTCAAGGATGTGGCACTTGAGCTTCGTTGGACCGAGGACGGTCAGAGGGTTATCCTTTGCGGTGAGGATGTCAGTGAGGCCATCCGTACCCCTGAGGCATCTATGGATGCATCGGCAGTTTCCGCTATTCCTGCGGTCAGAGAATTCCTTCTCGGACTTCAGAGAGATATGGCGGATAAGGGTAACGTAATTATGGACGGACGTGATATCGGTACGGTTATTATGCCCGATGCGGATCTTAAAATATTCCTTACGGCATCTCCGCAGGCAAGAGCAGAGCGTCGCTTTGCGGAGCTTCGTGCAAAGGGACAGGAATGTACCTTTGAGGAGGTCCTTGAGGATATCGTAAAGCGTGACGCACAGGATACAGGACGCGATATAGCACCTGCTGTTGCTGCAGATGATGCTGTAGTTTTCGACAACTCCGGTATGGGACTTGAGGAAACTGTAGAGAAGATCGGTGAGATGGCCAGAACTGTAGCCGGCGGTGAGTACCATGAGTAAGTTTTATTCCGGTATATATAAGGTTCTCGCAAAACCCGTAAGATGGTTTTACCGTTCAAAGACTTATGACGGTGATAAAATGCCTATGGAGGGCGGATGCCTTGTGTGCTCAAACCACACAGGTCTTCACGATGTTATAGTTCTTGCGGCGTGTATGAAGCGTCAGCCAAGATATATGGCAAAAAAAGAGTTGTTCAAGATCCCTCTCCTGAAACAGCTCATTACAGCTCTCGGAGCTTTCCCGATTGATAGAGGACGTGCTGATGTAGGTGCGCTTAAAACTGCTATTTCCATGATAAAATCGGGCGAGGCGGTAACAGTGTTCCCACAGGGTACAAGATATAAAGGTATAGATCCCAAAGAGACCAAGCCGAAGAATGGTGTCGGTATGATCGCATATCATACCAAGGCTCCTGTTGTTCCGGTGTACATACGGACAAAGAAGCATCACACTGTTCCTTTCAGACGTACTGAGATCATTTGTGGTGATGTCATTATGCCTGAGGAGCTCGGATTTGAAAAAGGCGGCTCTGAGGAGTATTCACGTGCGGCAGAGTATATTTTTGAAAAGATATGTGCCCTTGGTGATAC
Source organism: Eubacteriales bacterium (assembly GCA_045638325.1). Lineage (GTDB taxonomy): Bacteria > Bacillota > Clostridia > Oscillospirales > CAG-272 > UMGS1312. The sequence goes on along the minus strand of JAZUBE010000276.1, from coordinate 575 downwards.
CCACAAGGAGAATAAAGGATGAGCCGTGTACATATTGCTTCTCATGCGGGCTTTTGCTTCGGTGTGAGACGTGCTACCGATTCAATTGAAGAACTCCTTAAATCAAAGAAGGGGCGTATCTGTACCCTCGGCAGACTTATCCATAATGACGGGTATGTTGCATATCTGAAGGAGCGCGGTGTTGAAGAGTTGTCCGGTGAGGATATTGACCGCATTTGTGCCGATGCTGAAGAGGGTCAGGATATCACCGTAGTAATAAGAGCTCACGGTGAGGTGAAAGAGAATCTTTCTCGTCTGAAGGAGTGTGCTCTGAAAAATCCGTCTCTCACGATACTCGATTGTACCTGCCCTTATGTGAATAAGGTAAGGAGAATAGCCGAGGAAAATTCGGGAGAGGGTAAATTTTTCTTTCTTATAGGTGCCGAGGAGCATCCTGAGGTGAAGGGAATCATGAGTTGTGCGGTAGGGGATGGTGTCGTCATTTCTGATTCGGAAGAGCTTAAACAGTTCACAGAGTCGGAAAATGGCAGGAAATTTCTTGAAAATACTGTCTCAATTGCAGCTCAGACCACCCA
>JAZUBE010000275.1:0-9080 GCA_045638325.1 Eubacteriales bacterium | reverse complement strand
CCCTAACAACTGGATCCTTGAAGGTAATGAGTTCTTCTGTGACGACTTTACCGATGAGTCCAACCCCTGTATCGTAGCATACGATCCCGGCCGTGTTTGCCAGATGGCGTATAACGATGATCTCCCTGTTCCCCGTAAGTACACCAACTGCTCCATGATCACCCGTGTTCAGATCAGAGACTTTGACTCCGACAGAGCATTCCACGGTGTAGGTCTTTGGTGGAGAGATGATTTCTATGCAAATGCTGATGAGCTCGGCGTTGAGCTTGGCGAGGTTTACAATCTTTGGTTAAACGCTGACACTATGGAGATGGAGCTCTGGGAAGAGGGTGTTGAGACTCCTCTTATGACTGCTCCCATTTCTGCAGGTGTTGAGGTAGGCGGAGATTGGTTCACCATCGGTTGGAGAATCGTTCCCGGCAGAATCACCTGTTACCTGAATGGCGATAAGATGATCGATTACGTATCCGCTAACGTTGCTGCTACCGAGAGATCTCCTATCCTTCTTCTTAACAGCGCATGCTACTCTGCATGGGATGACGTTATTGTTGCAAGTGCGGATTACCAGCTCTTCAACGAGACTGAGAGCGATGTTACTCCTCCTGCAGGCGATACCACTACTCCCACTCAGCCCGCTGAGACCACTACTGCTATCTCTGTAGTAGAGAAGACCGATGAGGCTGGTAACATTGTTACCGACGAGTCCGGTAATAAGGTAACCGATACCGTTATCGTTACCAACGCTCCTGCTGATACCAATACCGGTGCTCCTCAGGGCGGTTCTTCCACCAACACAGGCGATGCAGCATTTATCGTTATCGCTGTTATGATCGCTGCTCTCGGCTGTGCTGTAGTAGTGAAAAAGGTTAATGTTAGATAAAAATTAACCTCTAAGCTTTTAATATTACAGTAAATATGCAAAAAAACCAATTATTTTTTATGAAAATATTTAAAAAAGGGTTGAAATTGCGTACAGACTGTGATAGAATACCTATGTTCAATCGCGTTGTGATTGCACAGATCACAGCCGCTTGGAAAATATGTACATATAAGGAGAAAAAAACATGAAGAAAATTCTTTCTGTGCTCTGCGTTCTTGCTTTCATCGCAAGCTTCGCTTGCATCGGCGCTTCTGCTGATGATGCAGTATCCTTTAACATGGTTGCTGCTGAAGTAAAAGAGGGTGACACCACCTTCACCGTTGACGTTGTTGCTCACCTTCCCGAGGGTGGCGATGTAACTCAGGTTGGTCTTCTCGTAACTGTTCCCGAGGGACTTAAGCTCGACAGCTTCAAGAAGCAGTACACCGATGAGGGTATGTACACCTGTTCCGAGACTACCGATGCTAACCCCTACATGATTCTTTGGGTTGCTGGTACTGCATCTCTTCCTGTAGGTGACACCACTCTCTGCACTCTTACCTTCACCGCTGCTGAGGCTTTCACCGCTGAGTCTGCTTACGAGATCGTTCTCGCATTCGAGCCCGACAACATGCCCGCTACCGTTGCTGGTGATGCTGTAGAGGCTACTGCTAACGGCTGCACCGTTGTAGCTGTTGCTGAGACCGAGGCTACCACTCAGGCTACTGAGGCTCCCGCTTCTTCTGAGGCTCCCGCTACCGATGCTACCGAGGCTCCTGCTACTCAGGCTACTGAGGCTCCTGTTGTTACCGAGCCTACCGCTACTACCGGTGCTCCTGCTACCGGTGACAACACCACTATGATGTTTGCAGTTGTTGCACTCATGGTTGTTGCTCTTGGCGCAGCTGTAGTTGTAAAGAAGGTTAACGTTAAGTAATTAAATACTTAATCATACAAAAAGTGCTTCTTCGGAAGCACTTTTTGCTTTGTACGGAAAAATTGAGAAGTATTATCCGGGTTCGTGTAAATGTAAACAAAAATAAAACCGCATATGAACTTGAAAAAAGTACTTGCAATTATCTGTTTTGTATGGTATTATATATATGAAATACTGTTTGTGTCTGCACAAACAAAAATAACAAAGGAGATTTGGAAAATGAAAAAGATCATTTCCGCACTGCTTATCCTTACCATGATCTTTAGCATGGTTTGCGTAAGCACATCTGCTGCCGCTATTCATGTAAACATGAACTTCGAGAGCATGGAAGTATTCACCTCTCAGTTCATTGCCGGCGCTTTTTATGTAGAGGATAACCTTCTTTATGGTTATGCCGAGGCTAAGGCTCTTCAGACAGCTTATGATGACTCTGAGGGCTGGTTTGCTGACACAGCATACACCTGGCTCACCTACGATGCATCTATCACTCTCGCTATCGGTGACGATGAGCTCAGCGAGACTGACAGATACGTAAACCTCGTATACTGTAACGACAACATGAAGTACGAGGGTCGTATTGAGGACAGACTTATGATGTCCTTCATCTACGACGTACAGAACGGTTGCTTCCGTTTCGGTAACGGCTGGAACCACTCCACCGATGAGGATGAGAACATCCTTCTTCCCTCTGTTGAGAAGGAAATTAACACCGAGGGTGAGGAGTTCTTCACCATGGGTATTTCCGTAAACAAGGGTCAGATCCGTTGCTTCTACAACAACGAGCTTATCTTCAACTTTGTTGATACCAACAACGAGTGGCTTATCGCTCATGAGATTACCTCTCCTTTCCTCTTCTGGCAGGATGGTAACTTCATCCAGATCTCCAACATTACCGTTGGTGATTACGGCTCTCTCTATCCTGAGATGCCCGATGCACCTGTAAACACTCAGGCTCCTGTAAACACTCAGGCTCCCGAGAACACCACTACCCGTGAGACTACTACTGCTATCTCCATCGTTGATAAGGTTGACGAAGATGGTAACATTGTAACTGACGCTGATGGTAACAAGGTAACTGAGACCGTTATCATCACTGAGCCTCCTGTAGCTGACACCAATACCGGTGCACCTCAGGGCGGTTCTTCCTCCAACACCGGTGACGTAACATTTATCGTTATCGCTGCTATGGTTGCAACTCTCGGCTGTGCTCTTATCGTTCGTAAGGTAAGTGTAAAGTAATTTAAAATTACATAAAAATCGGTGACTTATGTCACCGATTTTTTTTGTTATCCGGTATTTTTGAGAAAACGTATTGCAAATCAACGGGGAATGTGATAGAATATTTTTAATAATATGGTATCTTTGATACCGATAAAACAGGAGTTAAATATGAAAAGAATCATTTCCGCACTGGTCATTCTTGTAATGATGCTCAGCATGATAACCGTAAACGCTTCTGCAGCAGGTGTTATTTTCAGAGCTGATTTTTCAACTATGACCGAAGAACAGTTCTATGCTCAGTTTATGGTAGGTGAGTTCCACGTCGATGATGTTGAGGGAGTTCTCTACGGATACAACGAAGCAAAATCTCTCCAGTCCATGTACAGTGATCCTGAGGGAATCTTTGACAACACACTCAATACATGGCTTACATACGATGCTTCTATCACTCTTTCAATGGCTGATGATGAACTTGTGGAAGGCGACAGAGATATCAGCTTTGCATACTGTAACGATAACCCCCGTGTTAAGGGTGTTACTGACGCAAGACAGTTTATCACTCTCAGCTACGATATGCAGAAAAAGGAGTTCAACGCATCTGTAAGCGGTTTCCCCTCATTTGATGAGGCAGGAATCCTTGCAGATCCTATCCCCATGGATCTTGATATTGAAGGTAATACCTTCTATACCCTTGGTATGTCCGTTGAGAAGAACCGTGTTCGTTTCTTTATTGATAACCAGCTCCTTTATGATATTGACGGAACTTCTATGTATGTTGCAGATTCCGTAAATTCACCCTTCTTCTTCTGGAATGGTGGAAACTTCATTAAGGTTTCAGAGATCAATGTTGCTACCGCAACTCATCTCTATCCTCCCATGGATACTCAGCCCACTCCCGCAGATACAACTGCACCTTCTGCTTCTGCAGAGACTACAACCCGCAAGGAAGTAGTTGAGGTGACAGATGCTGATGGTAATGTTCAGACTGACGCTGACGGTAATAAGATTACTGAGGAGATCATCGTTACCGACGCTCCCGTGGCTGATACCAATACCGGTGCACCTCAGGGAGGCTCTTCTACCAACACCGGAGATATCTCATTTATCGTAGTTTGTGCTATGGTGGCATCACTCGGATGTGCTGTAATCGTAAAAAAGGTTAATGACAGGTAAAAAAATCTGAAACTAAAGAAAGTTTTGGGCGTGTTTTTCGATTTAATATATGAGGTTTTTAAGGAGGATATAAATTATGAAAAAAATTCTTTCCTTGATCTGCGTTTTCGCTTTTATCGCAAGCTTCGTATGCACAGGTATTTCTGCCGAGGATATAGTTTCCTTCAGCATGATTGCTGATGAAATACCCGAAGACGCCGATGCTTTTACCGCCGATATTGTTGTTCACCTTCCCGAAGGTGTGAATGTAACTCAGTTTTGTCTTCTTGTAGACGTTCCTGCAGGTCTCACACTTGAATCTTTCAGTGAGGTGTATAACGATAACGGTATGTTTACCTGCTCTGAGACATATTTTTCCAGCCCATATATGATTTTTTGGGTCTCCGGTACAGAATCTCTCCCTGCAGGTGACACTATTCTCTGTACGCTTACTTTTAAGATCAATGCTACTAATGTTTCCGATACAGAGTATGTGATCGGTCTTGAGCTTGATCCCGATAATAAGCCCGCTTCTGTCAACGGTGATGTTGTAGAGGCAACGGCTAACGGCTGTACTGTTATAGATGTGGTTGCGACCGAAGCTACTACTACAACAGCTGAGCCTACGCAGACTACAGTGACAACTCCCCGAAGCACGTACATTACCAATATACCCGGAGTGACCGTTACGTGGTGCGATGTGATCGAAGTTACCAATGAAAATGGTGATGTTGTAACTGATGATGATGGTAACACTGTTACCGAAACCGTTATCGTTACCGAAATGGTTACCGATGCTCCTGCCGATACCAATACAGACGTTACCCAGAGCATCAATTCTCCGAATACAGGCGACGCTGTATTCACTGCTTTGTGTGCTATGGTTGTGGCACTTGGTTGTGCGATCATTGTTCGTAAAGTAAACATATAAATTGCAACTAAAAGTACCCTGACAGGGTACTTTTTGCATAGTGTGATTGTTGACAGTGAATCAGATGTATGGTAAAATGAAAATGTAATAAAACAGAAAGGCGGGATTTGTTATGAAAAGGTTATTGCCATTTTTTATGGCGGTGTTTATGATGTTTGGCACAGTTTCAGCTTCAAATGCCACGGAAGATACCGAAGCTGCACCCACTATTCCACCTATTGTTATTGCAGTTACTGAAAATTCCGTTGTTCTTGCACCCATTATCGGATATGAGTACAGAATTGGCGACGGCGAATGGCAGACAAGGAATCTCTTTACGGGTCTTACGCCTTTGACAAAGTACGTATTTTATCAGAGAGATACTGAAACAGGTATTGTAAGTGAGAGTACTTCTGTATGGACAGATAAGCCTGTGGCAGAGGCACCGCCGCCACCGGAGATAGATTATTATGGCGCATATAACGTATTTCTTGTGTATACACCGGGGTATGAGTATAAGATGGATGACGGTGAGTGGCAGTCAACTGCTAAGTTCAAATCGGATTTTTCCCGTGAGCACAGGTATTATCAGAGAGTTGCCGAATCAGGTGCGAATTACGTAAGTAAATCAAGCGAGGCACTTGTGTATAAGCTTGAAAAGTTCCCCGCAAGGGATATCATCGTTGATCTTGATATGCTGGAGCCGGTGTTTCTCACAGAAGTTATCGGATGCTATTATTTTTATATCGAAAGTGATTATTACGATAATAATTTAGAATATCAGTTTAGTATCGACCGAGAAGAATGGAAAAAATATCTGTATTTCGGAAATCTTTACCCCGGTACGGAATATACGATTTACGTGAGACGAACTCCGAATGCGGCGTATTATCCTTCAGAGGAAAAAGTATTCTATACCTTCCGCACCGAATCCATTCTTGAGGCATCAAATAATAGTACGACTTCACTTAATCTTAAAACGAAGTCCGATACTACAGTTGAAATATATGAACGTATCGGAGTGGAATATTACATTTTAACCGATACCGAGGGAAATGTGATTAAAGGCTGGCAGAAATCCTGTGTGTTTACAGATCTTTCTCCCGATACGGAATATATGATTTTCGGCAGAAATCAAAGTACTGATTACTATATGGGTGGTATCACTAAACCCATCACTTTTAGAACTTTGAAGCCGGGTGAAACATATGAGCCGGATGAACCGGATGAAGATACTTCGGATAAAATAACCATATCAGACATTGGTACCGTAAATCTCGTCGGAAGCAAAGAAGTCGGCGATGTAGTTAAGATCTATTTTAATAATATCAAATCATCCGTTGATAAAAGTAAGCTCAGATATGAGTGGTACCGCAACGGTGTTAAAATGGAAGGTGTTACCGGTCAGACATATACCACTACAATTGATGATCTGGGATGCTTGTTTACTGTGAAGGTTTATTATGACGGTGATGTGTCGTGGTCCATTGACAGCTATAAGTATCTTGTAAATGATTATATTTACGGAGATGTCAACGGAGATCTGAAGATAAATCTTACCGACGCAGCTATGACACTGAAGTATATTGCAAAATGGGATGTAGAAGGATTCTATGAAAAAGCGGCAGATTATAAAAGAGACAGCTTTGTAAATCTGAAAGATATTTCAAAAATGCTCCAGACCATTGCAGGATGGGAAGGATAATTAAAAGGAGCCACCGGCTCCTTTTTTCTTTTCAGAATAATTCTTTACACAAAGGGAAAAATATGGTATCATAATAAAAAAGATCATAGGAGGCAGTATGAACAGCGAAATAAAAAGCCTTTTTGAATTTATAGAAAAGTGTCCTGATCCATATCATACGTCAGCGGTGATCTGTGATATGCTGAAAGATGACGGATATACTGAGGTGAAGGAATACGGCGGTGTATCCTCGGGCAAATATTTTGTAAGACGGGGAAATGCTGTTGCGGCATTTCGCGTACCCGAATCTGCGGCGAAGGGATTCATGATAAGCGCATCCCATATAGATTCCCCCGGCTTCAGACTCAAAGCTGCAGGCTGTATGAACACAGGCGATTATACCGTGCTATGTTCCGAGAGATACGGTGGAATGCTCCATTATTCATGGTTTGACAGGCCTCTTGAGCTGTCGGGCAGAGCTGTGATCCGCACAGGCTCCGGCGTTTCGATGAAGCTTTTCCGCTCGGAGACTCCCGCGGCGATAATCCCCTCCGTTGCCATCCACCTGAACCGCAAAGCTAACACTGAATTCAAACCCGATCCTGCAAGAGATCTTGTGCCTCTTTTCGGTGAAAAAGGAGCATCGGTCACAGAGTATATAGCAGAGCTGTGCGGTGTTACCACCGAGGAGCTTGTGTCCTTTGACGGAGTTCTTTCCTGTGCGGATAAGGGATTTGCCTTCGGCTTCGACGAGAAGTTTATCGCATCTCCGAGACTTGACGATCTGTTGTGCGTGAAGACGATGCTTGACGGTTTCCTTGAGGCGGAGGAGAGCAGTGCAGTACCTGTGTTCTGCGTTTACGACGGTGAGGAGATCGGATCAAAGCTCCGAGACGGAGCAGGCTCAGACTTCCTTCCCACAGTACTTCGAATGATTGCAGGAGACGAGGACAGCTATCGCTGGATGCTTGAGAATACGGTTCTTCTTTCAGCGGATAACGGTCATGCGGTACACCCCAATCATCCCGAACTGGCAGATAGTCACGATGTGCGGCTGAACGGTGGTGTTACAATAAAACGCAGTGCATCACGAAGCTATATGACAGAGGGCGATACCGACGGCATTGTATGTGAGCTTTGCAGGAGAGCCAATGTGCCTATGCAGAGATTCTTCAACCGTTCCGACCTTCCCGGAGGTTCCACTCTCGGTGCTATCGCTGTTACCGGACTTCCCGTGCTTTGTGCCGATATAGGTGCACCTCAGCTTGCCATGCATTCCGCAGTGGAAATTGCAGGAGAGTCTGACGTGGAGCACATGACTCTGTTTGCAAAGGAATTCTATTCTTCGTCAGTTGAGACGGCATCTGACGGGATAACAATAAAGAGAGGTATCTGATGATGAAATCATATGATATGACAAAACACCCCATGGCTTTTATAAGATTCCCGGGAGGAAAATACAAGGCGGCAACATACAGCTTTGACGATGGAAGCGTTGAGGATATGTGGATCGTGGATCTTCTGAAATCCCACGGAATGAAGGGCACATTCAACATGAACAGCGGATGGATCCCCGACAGAGAGGATTTCGATTTCGACAGCTTGCCGTACCGTATTTTCTGCACCAAGGAATGGTGTCACAGAATGACAGAGGAGCAGATGAGAAAGACATTCCCCGGCTCGGGAATGGAGCTTGCCACACACGGTGCAACTCATGCGGTACTGAACTGGCTCGACGATGATGCAATGATCCACGAGATCATGCGTGACAGGATATTCCTTGAGGATATCATGGGTGAGAGTGTGCGAGGCCACGCATTTGCGCAGGGAAGTTACGATAAGAGAGTGCTTGATGTTTTGCCGAGAGCAGGTATCGTGTATGCGCGTACGTGCTGGTTCCATGATGATTTTACACTTCCCACAAATTTCATGGAGTGGGGCCCCACCTGCGGATACAACAATACCGCAGTGGTTGACAGATTTGTTGAACTGAAGCAAGACAGCAACTGTATCTGGTTTAATGATGTTCATGCAAAGCTTATCTATCTTTTTGCACATTCCTATGATCTTAATGTAAATAAGGATTCCGATGTTATGGAGAGAAATGTAGAGAAGCTGGCTTCCGCAAAGGATGAGATCTGGTTCTGCACCAATATGGAGTATTACCGCTACACGATGGCATTCAGAAATCTTGATTTCAATCTTGCACGTGACAGAGTGTATAACCCTTCTGCGATCCCCGTGTGGATCTTTATGAACGATAAGACTATAGAGATCGCCCCCGGCGAGAGCGTAAGTGTATGATTATTATGCGAGG
>JAZUBE010000274.1:0-2377 GCA_045638325.1 Eubacteriales bacterium | reverse complement strand
TCACACGTTGACGGAAAGCGCATTTTCATGGGTCCTGAGGAATCAATGCAGATACAGTCAAATCTTGCGTCAACCATCGCTATGGCGTTTGACGAATGTATTGAAAATCCCGCTGAATACAAATACACAAAGAATTCCTGCGAGCGCACTACTCGCTGGCTTGAGAGATGCCGCAAGGAGATGGATCGCCTTAATTCCCTGCCCGACACGCTCAACCGTGAGCAGATGCTCTTTGCTATAAATCAGGGCAGTACTTATGAGGATCTACGTATCGCTCACATGAAACAGATCCGTGAGATCGACTGTGACGGTTATGCTATCGGAGGTCTTGCCGTAGGTGAGACTGCGGAGGAGATGTACCGTATTATTGAGGCTGTAGAGCCCCATATGCCCACAGATAAGCCCCGTTACCTCATGGGTGTTGGTACTCCTCAGAATATTCTTGAGGCTGTGCACCGCGGTGTTGATTTCTTTGATTGCGTAATGCCTTCAAGAAATGCACGTCACGGAAATGTGTTCACATGGCACGGTAAGATGAACGTAATGAATGAGAAGTACAAGAATGACGACCGTCCAATCAGTGAGGGATGTGGATGTGAGGCGTGCAAGCATCATAGCCGTGCGTACATCCGACACCTCATCAAGGCGAAGGAATCCCTTGGAATGAGACTTGCGGTAACGCACAATCTGTATTTCTATAATGAGCTGATGCAGAAGATAAGAGACGCCCTTGACGGCGGATATTTCGAGAGCTTCTATCAGAAGTATCACGAGCTGCTGGCTACGAGGACTGAGGACTGAATATCAGACAAAAACCAAGGATGATAATATTAATCATCCTTGGTTTTCTTTGGAGGACAATAAAATTACCACTGTACAGAAAAATCTGTACAGTGGTTTTTCATCACTTTGCCAATTTCAGATATCTCTCGTACGCATCGTCCCACTCGGATGTGTCAGAAGGCTCATACACCTTTGTCTCGGATGCGGTGGAGAGTGCTGCACGCATTTCCGCGCGATCCTTGAACTCGCCTGCTGCAAGTGCCTGCACTGCGATATTACCGAGTGCTGTTGCCTCAGCAGGGCCTGCCACAACTGTCTTGCCGGTACAATTTGCAGTAAGCTTTGAGAGCATTTCCTCCTTAGTACCGCCGCCGACTATGTAGATCTTGTCGTACTTACGTCCGCAGAGGGATTCAAGCTTCTCCGCTGTATGACGATAACAAAGAGCAAGGCTGTCAAAGATACAGCGCACTATCTCGCCCTTTGTCTCGGGTACAGGCTGTCCTGTTTCCTTACAATACTCCGCAATTCTTCCGGGCATATCTCCTGCGGGAGAGAATCGGGGATCATCGGGCACAATAATGGAACGCATTGGCTTTGCTTCTGCTGCTGCACGGCTGAGATCGTCGAAAGATACGATATCACCCTCACGTTTCCACTGTCTGCGGGACTCCTGCTCAAGCCACAGTCCCATAATATTACGGATAAGGGTAATACGTCCAAAAGCACCGCCTTCATTTGAGAATCCGCCTGCAAGGCCCTCGGGTTTAATTACGGGATCGGGAGTTTCTACACCCATAATTGACCATGTACCGCTACTGAGGAAGAGGTAATCATCCTCAGGACAAGGTACAGCGAGAACTGCGGATGCAGTATCATGTGAAGGTGCAGAAACAACTGATACCTTACCAAGTCCGCACTCCGCTGCGATATCGGGAAGAACGATTCCTCGAACGTCACCGGGGAATGATATCTTACCAAATAGATCGGGAGATATTCCTGCAGCTGCAAGAGCTTCAGCAGAAACAGCACGCGCATTTGCATCAAGGAATCCACCGGTAGATGCGATGGTATACTCACATCCTATCTCACCGGAAAGAAGGTAAGAGAAAAGGTCCGGTGTCATGAGTATAGCACCTGCATTATCGGGAAGCCACGGACGAACAAGCCTGTCGGAGGCAAGCTGATAAATAGTATTGATGCTCTGAGGCATGATACCGGTAATCTCGTAAAGACGCTCGCGGGATATCTTCTTTGAAATATACTCCTCCATTCCTGCGGTACGTCCGTCTCTGTAATGGCATGGATTTGTCATGAGTGCACCGTTTTTGTCTATATATCCGTAGTCAACACCCCAAGTGTCGATGGCAAGGGACTCAATACCGCCATCCTTTGCAGATGCGGCAAGTGCATTCTTGATCTCAAAGAACAGACGTAGTGTATCCCAGCACATTACACCACCGCTGATAACGGGATCGTTTGAGAAACGGTGTACTTCATCAAGAGTGAACTTTTCACCGTCAAACTTACCGATAATTCCACGGCCGCTTGAGCCGCCAAGGTCTACCGCAAGATATTTTTTATAGTTTTTCAT
>JAZUBE010000273.1:0-5935 GCA_045638325.1 Eubacteriales bacterium | reverse complement strand
AAGCTTCCCTGCGGATGTCCCGGAACTCTTTCAAAGACGATCAAACGTGAAGCAGCCGCACCTGCAGTAAAATCTGCCACCGTTACAAGTCAGCTCTCTCAGTGGCCCTGCCAGATCAAGCTGGTACCGGTGAGTGCACCTTACTTCGACGATGCAAATCTGCTTATCGCTGCAGACTGCACAGCATTCGCTTACGGAAATTTTCACAACGATTTTATCAAAAATCACATAACTCTTATCGGTTGTCCCAAGCTTGATGAAGGCGATTATGCGGAAAAACTGACTCAGATAATCAAAAACAATAACATAAAAAGTGTAAAAGTAGTGCGTATGGAGGTACCCTGCTGCGGTGGAATTGAGAATGCAGTAAAGCGTGCTCTCATGGACAGCGGCAAATTCATCCCATGGCAGGTGGTAACCATATCCACCGATGGAAAAATCCTTGAATAAATCTGTAAATTCCAGTTGATAATTCATTAAATATGTGATACAATCAAATCAAATACCAAGAGAGGTAAAAACAAGTGAACATAACAAATGATATCAAATATATCGGCGTCAATGATCACAACGTCGATCTGTTCGAGGGACAGTATGTTGTTCCAAACGGTATGTCATATAATTCATATGTGATCCTTGATGAAAAAATCGCGGTAATGGACACCGTTGATCAGAATTTCACACATGAGTGGCTGGACAATCTGCAAAATGCTCTCGGGAACAAGGCTCCCGATTACCTTATCGTTCAACACATGGAGCCCGATCACTCCGCTAATATTGCAAATTTCGTAAAAACTTATCCGGAGGCAAAGATCGTTTCATCTGTAAAAGCTTTTGCAATGATGAAGAATTTCTTCGGTACTGATTTTGCCGATAAGCAGGTCGTTGTAGGCGAGGGCGACACACTCTCCCTCGGACGTCACACACTCACCTTTGTCACCGCACCAATGGTACACTGGCCTGAGGTAATCGTCACTTACGATTCCGCCGATAAGGTGCTCTTCTCTGCTGACGGTTTCGGTAAATTCGGTGCTCTTGACGTGGAGGAAGACTGGGCTTGCGAGGCAAGACGTTACTACATCGGTATCGTAGGAAAGTATGGTGCTCAGGTGCAGGCACTCCTGAAAAAGGCAGCAGGTCTTGAGATCGAGAAGATCTGCCCTCTCCACGGTCCCATCCTCACCGAGAATCTCGGATACTATCTTAATCTCTATAACACATGGTCAAGCTACCAGCCCGAGGAGGAGGGTATCGTCATCGCTTACACCTCCGTTTACGGAAATACGAAAAAGGCTGTTCTTCAGCTTGCCGAAAAGCTCAAGGCTAACGGATGTCCTAAGGTTGTGGTAAACGATCTTGCAAGATGCGACATGGCTGAAGCTGTTGAAGATGCATTCCGCTACAACAAGCTTGTTCTTGCTACCACCACCTACAATGCGGAGATATTCCCCTTCATGCGTGAGTTTATCAACCATCTCACCGAGAGAAATTTCCAGAACAGAACCGTTGCTCTCATCGAAAACGGAAGCTGGGCTCCTCTCGCCGCAAAGGTCATGAAAGGAATGTTTGAGAAATCAAAGAACATCACCTTCACCGACACCACCGTTAAGATCATGTCTGCACTGAATGAAGAAAGTTCAGCACAGCTCGACGCAATGGTGGAGGAGCTGACCAGAGAGTACGTGGCAATGCAGGATTCTGCTGCAGAGAAGAACGATTTCACAGCTCTGTTCAACATCGGCTACGGTCTTTATGTTGTAACATCAAACGACGGCAAAAAGGATAACGGACTTATCGTAAACACCGTTACTCAGGTGACAAATACCCCCAACAGAATCGCTGTCACCATAAACAAAGAGAACTACTCTCACCACGTAATAAAGCAGACAGGCATAATGAACATCAACTGTCTTACAGAGGATGCGCCTTTCAAGGTATTTGAGTCATTCGGATTTGTAAGCGGAAGAAATGTTGACAAATTCGCTGATTGTGAGCCTCTCCGTTCAGCAAACGGACTTGTGGTACTCCCCAGATATATCAACTCATTCATGTCTCTGAAGGTAGAGCAGTACGTTGACCTTGATACTCACGGAATGTTCATCTGCTCCGTGGCTGAGGCAAAGGTACTCTCCGACAAAAACACCATGACCTACACCTATTATCAGGAGAATGTAAAGCCGAAGCCCGAGACTGAGGGTAAGAAGGGATACGTCTGCAAGATCTGCGGATGGGTATATGAGGGTGACACACTCCCTGAGGATATCGTATGTCCTCTGTGCAAGCATGGATATGCGGACTTTGAAGAAATCAAATAAAAGCCTCAAACCGGCTTATATATAATTCAGGAGGAATTAAAAATGAAAAAGTATGTATGTGATCTTTGCGGATGGGAATATGACGAGGCTGAGGGCGATGCCGAACTCGGAATTGAGCCCGGAACCGCATTTGAAGATCTTCCCGATGATTTTGAGTGCCCTCTCTGCGGTGCGGGCAAGGACAGTTTCAGCGAGGCGTAAGTCTTACGGGTATTTGCCATGAAAGAAAATTACACGATCTGCAACTGTAAGAAAGTCACATATTTTGACATCGCCGATGCGCTGAGAGACAAGGAAAACTTCTCAGATGTGCTCAAAGCATTCGAGGATGTACAGAAAGTTACACACTGCTCCACAGGATGCGGCGGATGCCACGATCAGGTACTTGAAGTGATATCCGAGCTTCTCATGGGACATGAAGTAGTATAAAATAAAGGCTCACAGAGTAATCTCATACTCCGTGAGCCTTATTTTGTTTATTCGATGTCATCATCCTCATCGTTGTCATCATACATGTCATCATCATCAAGGTTAAAACGGTCCTTGAATATCGTAGGTGCGGCACCTGTACTCGCTTTCAGCCTTTCGAGCTCAGCCGCAGGCTTCCACAGATAACTCAGATGCGCTTCCGTACCCTTCTTTATCCTGTGTATGTTTTCCACATGTTTCAGAAGTATCGCAACAGTCGATATCCACAGTATCGTTGACCCCAGTGAATTATCGGTGATAACACCGTACATCACGGAAAATGCAACAGAGGCTGTTATGGGGACAAAGCAAATGTAGTCGGTGATAAGTGCTATAAGCATTTCAACACCGAGGATTATAAAGAAAATCTTCGTGTCAAATTTGAGGATAACTCCGCCAAGACACGCAAGGCCTTTTCCGCCCTTGAATTTCATGTAAAAAGGAAAAATATGTCCGAGAATACAGGCACATCCCGTCACTGCAAACGCATGAATGAAATCCGGGAATATATACTCTGCAAGAAATATTGCAAGATATGCCTTTGCAATATCAATAACAGCGCAGACAGCGCCGAGCATCTTTCCGAAAAGTATCAGCACATTTGATGCACCTGCATTTCCGGAGCCTTTTTTCTTGATATCCATTCCTTTTACTTTGGCTATTATATATGACGGGCTGATAGTACCGATAAGATACCCTATCAAACTGCAATAGATAAAATTCATATCCATTTATCCTTTACATTTGTATTACTTTATTACATAAGCGGTGCAAACAACCGCATAATATTCCTGAAAAGTCTCAGAACAAGTCCGCATCTGCATTCTTCGGGCGTAACTTTGTGACACTCTGCCACAGTTTTCACAAAATCGTTTTTCAGCTCAGTAACGGCACTGCTGCCGTACATCCGTACCCCGCATTCGAAATGAAGGTACAGACTCCTGAAATCGAGATTGGTAGTTCCCACCGTTGCGGTAGTATCATCTGAGACAAATGTTTTTGCATGGATAAATCCCGGGGTATATTCGTATATCTTCACCCCGGCGCTTATAAGATCGCCATAGTAGGATCTCGTAGTGGCGTGTACCCAACGGCTGTCACTGATGCCCGGAGTTATTATCCTCACATCAACACCGCTTTTTGCCGCAAGGCAAAGTGCTGAGATCATACTGTCGTCGATCACAAGATATGGAGTTGTTATATACAGATAATCCTTTGCGCTGTTTATCATCTGCAGATAAACATGCTCACCGATATTCTCCTCATCAAGGGGACTGTCGGCATAAGGCTGAACAAATCCGTCACTCTCCTGAGAACAAGGATCATCTTTCCACGGATAATAGGCACCGAAATCCTCATCGCTCCGTGTGCATAACTCCCACATCTGAAGAAACATGAGAGCAAAGCTCCATGCAGCCTTTCCGCAAACCATTACAGCAGAATCCTTCCAATGGCCGAATCGTTCAACGACATTTATATATTCATCCGCAAGGTTTATACCTCCGGTAAATGCCACCTTTCCGTCGATAACTGCGATCTTTCTGTGATCCCTGTTATTCTGAACGGCAGCAAGAACGGGTCTGAAACGATTGAAAACAGCACACTCTATTCCCTTTGAGCGAAGCTCTCCCGCAAAATTTTTCGGAAGCTTGAAAAAACAACCGAAATCATCATAGATAAGCCTTACCCTGACACCTTTTTTCACCTTTTCCTCAAGCACTTCAAGAATGCTGTCCCACATGACACCTTCTTCAACTATAAAATACTCAAGAAAAATATATTTCTCAGCTTTGCGAAGCTCACGGAGGAGAGTTTCAAATTTCTTCTCACCAGGCGTAAGATATTCCGTACTACTTTCCCCGTATATTGGAAATCCCGCATAATTCTCAAGATATCTTATCTGGGAAATATACTCCGGCAGAACCATACAGGCCTCACTGTATCCCGATCCTGTAAGCTCAAGAAACGGCCGTGATCTATCCTGAACAGCTCTTATCCTTTTTGAAAATTGCCTTGTCGGTTTCTGAAATCGGAAAAAGAGATAGAAAAGTCCGCCGAAAAGTGGAAAAAGAAGTATAAGGAACACCCACGTCAGCTTGTAGGCACCTTTCTCTCTTTTGGAGACGATATAAAGACAAACGAAAAAGCTGATTATGCTGAGCGTATAGCTTAGTATATCCGAAACGGTACTTCCACTCAGAAGTACATATATTATAACAACAAGCTGGACCACAAGCAAGAGGATTATTGAAAATCTCATCCTCAAAAGCGATCCTATCCACTTTTTCCTCTGTTTTTTTCCGTCTTTTTTCATTATCTGTCTCCCTTCTCCGGACATATCACAGTATAATAAAAAGTTATGACAGCTTTATTTACTCTCAGTTGCGATCCTTACAATATCTCCGACACCGTCAAGCACCATGGAAGGACGGTAAGCATAAGTTTTGAGAGTATCTTTTGTAGAAACGCCCGAAAGCACGAGAACTGTTGACATACCACTCTCAAGGCCGGAGATAACATCGGTATCCATACGGTCGCCGACCATTACCGCCTCAGCAGAATGACATCCGACAAGCTTAAGACCTGTACGCATCATAAGAGGATTGGGCTTACCGCAGAAATACGCCTTTTTACCCGTAGCCATTTCAATGGGTGCGGCAAGGGATCCGCAGGCAGGAGCGATACCATTCTCAATAGGGCCCGAAACATCGGGATTCGTTCCGATGAGCTTTGCACCGTTCATAACGAGATTTGTAGCCTTTGTAAGGGTATCAAGTGAGTATGCCTTTCCCTCGCCCACTACTACATAGTCGGGGTTTACGTCGTTCATGGTAATACCTGCATCGTAGAGTGCGTTGAAAAGACCTGCCTCTCCGATAGCATATACGGAACATCCGGGTGCCTGATCCTTCAGGAATGTAGCTGTTGCGAGAGCACTTGTGTAAAAATGCTCCTCGGTCACATCAAGTCCCATACGGGCAAGCTTCTGCTGAAGCTCTCTCGGAGTAGAACCACTGTTGTTGGTAAGGAACATATACTCCTTCTTTTCGTCGTGAAGCCACTTTATAAATTCAGCGACACCGGGAAGGATCCTGTTACCATGATAGATAACTCCGTCCATATCGCAGATAAACGCTTTTTTCTCACGAAAG
>JAZUBE010000272.1:0-5811 GCA_045638325.1 Eubacteriales bacterium | reverse complement strand
GGCATATCCCAGGGCTCGGGTGAAACGTGGGAATCAATGGGTGAGGCGAACTGGATACCGCGGCAGAACTTCACCATCGCCACGGGATCGCGGAATGTCACCGTCTGAATAATATCGTTACGGCTCTCCCCTGCCTTCGGGGACACTTCATAGCCGAGCTTTTCAAAGATATACGCCGCAAGATGTGCGGTTTTAAGTGCCTGAGCAGTGGTGTGAGGAGCATAGAAAAGTCCCTTGAGGATGTTTCTCGTCTGACCGAGAGATGCGCCCACTTCAAGTCCCACTCCGGGGCAGGTCAGCCTGTACCCTGCAAGCTCCACAGCTTCAGCTGTACCTGCGATATATCCGCCGATATCCGCCATTCCGCCGCCTGCATTTTTGATAAGCGAGCCGATCATCATGTCTGCACCGAGAGCACATGGTTCCTTATCACAGGTGAACTCACCATAGCAGTTGTCTACCACAACAAACGCCTTCGGAGCCACAGCTTTGAGTGCTCTTGCCGCCTCACCGATCTCCTCTGATGAAAGTGAACGTCTGAGGATATAGCCCTTCGATCGCTGAATAAAGATCACGCGCACACGGTCACCGTACTCACGAAGCTTTGTCTTCGCACCTTCAATGTCTATCTTTCCGTCAGGTGTCATGTCCACCTGATCGTAAGTCACGCCGAAATCCGCAAGACTACCGGTTCCGTTGGCACCCTTGATTCCGATAACATCGTGAAGAGTGTCATAAGGTGCATTGGTGACGGAGAGCATCACATCACCGGGGCGGAGAAGCCCGAACAGTCCTACAGTTATTGCGTGAGTTCCGCTGAGGATAGACGGACGGATGAAAGCTGCCTCGGCTCCGAATATCTTTGCACAGATTCTGTCAGCGGCATCTCTGCCGGCATCTCCATAGCCATATCCCGTAGATGCGGCAAACATTGCCTCGGAAAGTCTTTCCTCTTTGAACGCCTCAAGAACACGGACAGTTCCTTCAAAAGAGCATCTGTCGATCTCGGCAAAAACGGGAGCAAGTTCCCTCTCTGCTTCTGCGGTAAGCGCAAGTATATTTTCAGGTATATTCATACTGTCTCCAATTCAAAAAATTACACAGTTATAATTATTTTACTACTAAATGGCAAAAATGTAAAGTCATAAGATGTAAATAAAAAAGGATACTTTCAAAAATGAAAATATCCTTTTGATTTTGTTATTCAGATCAAACTGCCTGTTCTTCTTTTTCCCCTGCCGGTATTTCTTCTTTTTCAACTGCTTTTGCGGCACGTCTTTTCTTCACAAGATCAATAACACTGCTTGCGATACAGAGAACGCCGTTTATGTAAAGCACCACCGCCACAAAGGTATAGGATCCTGAAAGAATAAGCTGTACCGAAAGTCCCGCTACAAGAAACAGCGCTCCGAACACTATTCTTATGATCCTCTCTATAAACTGAAACTTGCTCATCTTATCTCTCCGATTTTTGATTACTGCGTAAATAATATCACATAAGAGAGGGAATGTCAAGTGGGAGTATATGTCACCGTGTCATGGGCATTTCGGTCAGTCTGAGCATCGTCGCACCATAGGGATGAAGCACCGCCTCACGGGCATCACCTGTTGCCACATCCGACTCGGGCATGGCCTTTGCGATAGCATATCCGTCAACGTATCCCCACTCCACGGGAGCAAGCTTTGCTCTCAGCACCACCGAGGGTGAAACAGATGAGAAGGGCACATCGCCAAAATCTCTCTCCTCGACTTCAAGACTGTCGGAGGCAAAACCGTATGCCCAATCCTGTGTGGGATGAAGCTCATACTCCTCCCACGGGCCTCTCACAAGTCCCTGCTCAAATACGTATTTCTTCTTCCACTCAATGGGAAGTGAGTATAGCATAGCACCGTACTCTGCGAACCAAAGTCCGCATTCACGCTGTACCAGATGAGGGGTATCACAGAGTGATACGGTTATCTCTTCCCTGCCGCACCACTTCTTATCTATAACGATCGTACCGCAGTTTTCTGTAGTCTCTCCGTTCACGGTAACACTCTTTGCCCACTCGGGGATACGGATGGAAAGCTCAAACTCCGCATCCGACTCAACGATATATGTTGCACTGTGACGGAAGGGATAATCGGTAACGATCTCCACCTTTGCAATATCGCACTCAAGCACTGCGGGAAGCATGAGAGAACACATGATACCGCGCTCACTTCTGTGGAATACATTCATGGCAAGCTTGGGCCAGCCCTGTGCCATATTTACGGTACAGCAGCCATACTCGGGCTCAAGTCCGAACATATTGGCACGTCCTCTGTTAGTTGTAAAGAACGAAGGTCCGTCAGGGATAATGCACGCCACCTGATTCACCTGCTGGTCGTACTGGTGAGTCCACATATCATCGCTTATTGTTGCAGGAAGTCCGTTAAAGGCAAGTCTCTCCAGTCTGTCTGCCCATTTTCTGTCACCCGTAATACCATAGATCACCTCACAGGTGTACATAAGCTCGCAGACACTGCAAAGCTCAAAGCCGTGGTTGTTATCTTTTCCTGCAAGGCACTCATCTCCGTTGATGGCACCGACTGCATTTCCGTGATACCGTCCGAGGTGATCCCAAAGCTCATGAGCAACACCGGTGATCTCGTCTCCAAACATTGCGTGACACAGTGCCTCATATTTGAACATCATTGCAATATTAACGATATGCTTCTCATATGTCCAGCCTGTAGCCATAGTCTCCCACTGCTCTTTCAGGCTGTAATAATCCATACCGCTCTGACGGAGAAGCTCTGCAGTCTCGGTGATCCACTCCTCGTTATATCGCTCTCTCAGCCAGAGGAGAGGAATAAGTCCCTCGAACCAGCGGAATTTGCCCCAGTCCTTCAGCTGATGTCCGTCCTTCAGCATTTTATAAAGGCATACCATTGCATCATAAAGAGCCTTCTCTGCACCTTCCACAGCACCGTCACCCGCAAAATCCACATAAAGTGCCAGCACTTTACAGATAAGCAGATACGCCCAGAGGTCGTATTCGGCACGCTTTTCCTTTTCGCAGGGACAGATCCATCCATCCTCGTCTCTGCGACTGACTATTGCGGTAACATATCTTTCGACCACACGGAGCATAACGGGATCCTCAAGCATATATGCCATAGGGATAACTCCGTCAAGCCAATAAGGAACTCTCTCCCAGCCCTCGCAGGCACCGCCTATCCATGAGCTGTCAGCAATATCTCCCCAGATGCGATCAAGGTTTCCCACAAGGCCACTCGCCTCTATTTCAAGCTGACGGCGAAGCCATCCTGTGGGCTTTATTTTATTATTTGTAAAAATCTCGTACATCGATATCTCCCATAAGAGTTTTTATTTATTCTACCATATAAAATCGCAATTGTCCATACAAATCTCATTTCAGTTGTTAGTTTATTGTGTGGTAACTCTATTCTGACACAGATTCCTATAAGTTTTCTGTTTTTTACTGTTGCACTTGATAGTATGACTCACCGTTTCTTATGTTTGAAGACGAATAAAACTCCGGGGCTCTGTTTTCGTGATCTCTATTGACAGGTTAAAACAGAAGTTTTATAATTAATTAAACAATACATACCGGAAGGTGTTCATTATGGAAAAATGGCGCACTTACAAAGACGATGAAAAACCCGTATTCTCCTGTACTCTTGAAGCACAGGAGCGCGAACTCGCAGAGTACGAGCAGCTAACAGACTTCAAACGCATAAGAAATGAGCGAAAGAATGAAATCTGGCGTCCCATATACCACTTCATCCGTCCCGACGGGTATCTCAACGATCCCAACGGGCTTTGCTTCTGGGAGGGGCGTTGGCACCTGTTCTATCAGGCATGCGGCCCCGACTGTATTCACTGGGGACACGCTGTCAGCGATGACATGATCTATTGGCGTGATCTGCCTTACGCCATTTACCCCAAGACCGAGTCGTGCTGTTTCTCCGGTGCGACCTGTGTTGATGAGGAGAATCACCGGGTTATCGCCGCATATTACGGATACACAGGATACACAGGATTCAACACCGACGATGGTTACAAATGCGGTATCGTTATTGCCACATCATCGGATCCTCTCCTTCTTAACTGGACTAAGGTGAACGGCGGTGAAGCAGTAATCCCCGACAGGGATGCCCCATGCTGGGCTGCTCCCGATGCTTTACCCGTTGAAAATCAGAAGCCTTATCAGGTGTTCGATTCCTTCATATGGAAGGAGGACGGTGTATATTATCTGCTCACCGCCGGTTACACTCCCGATCCCGTTACGGGCAGACGTTTCCGCCAGATGCATCTGCTCCGTTGTACTGACGACGAATTGACAAACTGGGAATTCGTAAAGCACTTCCTCGACAATGACAGATTCCGTGAACCCGGTGACGACGGTGCTTGTCCTTATTTCGTTCCGATCGGAGAAGACAAACATCTCCTGCTACACTTCAGCCACAGAGGTGTACCGAAATATCTCCTTGGAAAGTACGACAAGGAAAATCATGAGTTCACTCCATTCAATTGTGAGAGATTCACTTCGGGTTACGGAGTTATGATTGCTCCTTCCGCTTTTCCCTGTTCCGACGGCAGTGTTGCAGCTATTTTCAACATGTCCGAACAGCGAAACCCCGACGGATGGTACGGTGTAATGACACTTCCGAGACGAATGAGTGTTGGTGGATATTACAGTGATGAGATCTGTCAGACACCTTTTTCCGATCTTTCCGTTCTTCACAAAAACCATACGGAAATAGCGGATATCTCTCTTGAGAAAGATAAGAAACTGATCTTCTCAGAAATTTCAGGCAATGCATTTGAAATGAGGATATCTATCTCATATGATAATATTCCTCAAACATTTGAAATAGAAGTACTTCGTTCACCTGACGGTGAAGAAACTACAAGGATCACATATTTCAAGCACAAAGGCGGAATGTATGCAATACTTCCTTATGCCACCGACAGCGTGATCACGCTTGATGCGGGAAGATCATCACTTGATCCGGGTTTTGTTCCTCTGCCACCCGAAACTGTTCCCGTTCCCCTGCAAACCGGTGACACTCTTGATCTGAGGATATTCGTTGACAAGAGTATAGTTGAAGTATTCGTAAACGACAGCCGCTGTGTTAATATGCGTGCATATCCCACACGTGATGACAGCGTTGGCATAACCCTTCTTTCAAGAAGTGGTAACGGCTGTGTTGACAAACTTGATTTCTGGGAAATGGGCAGCATTTATTCCTGAGAGGAATGAAGGATTACAGAAATAAAAAGTCCCCCGACAACAACTCGTCGGGGGATCACTGTTATTTTAGAATCCTCGCTTCATCAAGAGCCTCATGGATCATCCTGCCTGCAGCAAGAGTACGGATAGTCTCGCGTGAACGTCTCCGTCCAAGCTCCACAGTAACCGTACGAGTACCTCTTGCTGATGCCACACCGATACACACGTGACCGCAAGGCGTATCTCCGTCATCTCCGGGGCCTGCAACTCCCGTAATACCGACACCGATATCGGCGCCTGAAAGCTTGCGGACGCCGAGCGCCATATATGCGGCAGTGTGCTCGCTAACGGCACCGTGCCTTTTAATTACGCTCTCGGGAACGCCCAAGGCTTCAATTTTTATGCGGTTGGCATATGCCGAAATACCAAAATCAAAAACAGAGGATGAGCCCGCTACCTCGGTTATCATAGAGGAAAGCATACCCGCTGTGCACGATTCGGCAGTGGCAACCTTAAGATTTTTTTCTTTAAGTAATTCTACAACAACGCTCTGCAAGCTGTCACAGTCAACGCCGTAAACGCTGTCGCC
>JAZUBE010000271.1:0-7368 GCA_045638325.1 Eubacteriales bacterium | reverse complement strand
AAGCTTCTGCTTAAGCTCGTCATCTGCACTGTCAATGACCATACAGTTAGGAACGCCTCTGTAGAATTCCTGAACATGACCGGGGCCGATCCATACAGCAACACCGCATGAGGGATCCTTGTATTCGCATACCACTTCGGTAAGTCTCTTTCCCGTATCACATTCAATTCCCTTCATACAAAGTACGAAGTTTATATTTTTCAGCTCATAAGGAAGGAGATTTTTCATAACGGTACGAAGCGCCTGACTTCCTACAGAAATGACGATAACATCTGCTCCCTTGACACAATCAAGATCCGTGGTGACTGCAAGCTCATCGGGGATAGACATGAGAGCATTTTTACGTGTCTCCATAAGCTCTTTTACATCTGCGGCACCGGGAAGTCCATAAAGTGTAACATTATGTCCTATGCGGCAAAGATGCCATGCAATACAGGTACCCCATCTTCCGCAACCGATTACTGTTATATTCATAAGCTTTAACCTTCCTTTGATTTTATTACTTAAACACAGAGGTATATTCCTCTGAATCGACTTTTTTCTGTCTGTATTTGCGGCAAACAATCGCTCTTACGATCATAACGACACCGTAGATCGCAAGAAAAAACACGGATGCCACGATTCCGGTACCTCCTGTAGCGGAGAAATTACCACCAACAACGAATACCAGAACAAACGCCGAAAGACATATCACTCCATGAAGAATAAGTTTTAGGGCAGGTGTTCCCTCTTTCGATAAAAGAAGCGATGCAAACCCAAGAAACCCCGAAAACAGAAGTATCAAGAGTGCTTTCGTTGGAGTCGGTACAAAAAGTGTAGCCTGACCAGACATCAGAAGTCCAAGGATATACATCAAGGACATGATTATTGTAAAGGTCACACACATAAGAGACAATGCTCTTTTTATCTTTGAAAAAGTGTTCATGCAATCCACCATTAAATATAAAATACTGTTCTTATGATTTTACCACATTTTGTATGATAATGCAATTGGTTTATTGTTAAAATTACGCTGTTCATTTAAAGTATAATACCATACTGATCAGAGTATTTCTGAAATATTTACCCAAGTTCAAATCCGTCGGTAAAATCAGTTGCACCTATCTCAAAGCGGGCAACGGAAACATAATTGTCAATATCAAAATCTTCATCCCATGAATGAGTTCCCACGGGAAATTTTGCCGTTTTTTCGTATTCGCAAACAGTGGTCATAGCCTCATCTTCAGATGAAAATACACCGATCTCAACAATATTATCGACACGTTCATCTATAATATAGTAGGAATGCTCCGCAAGATACACCGCAGAAAGTCCCTCTCCGGAAAGAGTGTACGTATCCACTGTAAAATCATCGGGATGATCACAAAAACCGGGTTTTGTACGAAGCATATCCGCCGCTTCTCCGGCACTTTTTTCATCGGCAAAAAATCCGATAATTCTGTTATCTGTTATCCACTCTGCCGTATGGAGCTTATATTCTATATGTCTCTGATGTGTAAGCTTATATACATCCATAATTTTATCCTTTATTGTAATTCAGATATTTCCAAAGATACGGCTTCAGCCGCCTGTGCGAGGCAAAGATGAGCCGCCACACCCGGAATATGAACAGGAACAAACACAGCATCCATTGTACCGTGTCCGGTAATCACATCAAAATCACGTGATGTGCCAAGTATACCCTCTCCGTTCATCTTCACAAAACTCTCTTTCATTGTCCAGATACGAAAAAAATCCGCTGCACTTTTACCAGACACCAGCTGTTCATTCTCCGTGAACATCCTTGAAGCAACTTTTGAATGATCCTTGTCGCAGATCATCTCAACATCAAGACCTATTGGACATTCACCCACAGCACAGGACACACAGTTTTTTGTATGTGATATACTGAAATATATATCACAGTGATCCCTGAGATAGGGTTTGCCGTTTTCATTCACATCAATAATTGTATTTTCAGGTTGAATCCCAAACTTTTCAAAAAGTATCCGTCTCAGCAGGATTCGTCCGATTAGAGTATCTGTGCGGGATTCAGTGTTTGTTTTTCTGAGGATCATTTTTCTCTCATCATCGGGGATAAGAGACAACGAAGCAGGCGGTACATCAACCGGTATACCGTCATTCTTAATCAAATAGTATACAACTACCACTGTCCCTTCTCCTTTTTTCACCATCAGAATTCAAACATTGGTGTTGAAAGATACCTTGTACCTGTATCGGGAAGAAGCACTACTATCCTCTTACCACGATTCTCTTCCCTTGCAGCAATAACGGATGCGCCGTAGAGTGCCGCACCGGATGAGATTCCGCAGAGTATACCCTCTGTCTTTGCAAGAGCACGTCCTGTTTTATATGCCTCATCGTTTGTCACTGTTACGATCTCATCAATAACAGATGTATCAAGCACATCGGGAATAAATCCTGCACCGATACCCTGTAGTCCGTGAGCACCTGCACACCCACCCGACAGTACAGGAGATGTGGCAGGTTCTACAGCAACAACTTTCACCCCGGGATCTTTTGATTTAAGGTATTTTCCTACACCTGTGATAGTACCGCCGGTACCTACTCCGCAGACAAAGATATCCACCTTCCCATCTGTGTCATCCCAGATCTCGGGGCCCGTGGTCTTCAGGTGTGCCGCAGAATTTGCAGGATTTACGAACTGTCCCGCAACAATGACTCCGGGAGTAGCAGCAGCGATTTCTTCCGCCTTCTCTATAGCACCTGTCATCCCCTTTGTACCATCGGTAAGCACCACTTCGGCACCGTACGCTTTCATTGTTGCGAT
The DNA here is from genome assembly GCA_045638325.1 of Eubacteriales bacterium. Taxonomy (GTDB): domain Bacteria; phylum Bacillota; class Clostridia; order Oscillospirales; family CAG-272; genus UMGS1312. Next base: position 4,577 of record JAZUBE010000271.1, on the reverse strand, counting down.
TCGTTCCGGAGACATAGTATCGGGCATAGTGATTATAACCTTATACCCTTTTGCGGCAGCAATTGCCGCAAGGCCTATTCCCGTATTACCCGATGTGGGTTCAATTATCGTGCCGCCTTCCTTCAGCTTGCCCGATGCTTCGGCGTCGGCTATCATTTCACGTGCAATACGGTCTTTCGCTGATCCTGCAGGATTAAGATATTCAAGTTTTGCAACCATCTCTGCCACAGCACCCACCGATGCTCCGTAATTCGAAAGAGCCAGAAGAGGTGTATGACCTACAAGCTCCTCGACCGATCTGTAAATATTCATATCTGTTTTCCTTTATCTGAATTTGGCAATGGGGAAGGTGCACACGGCATCTCCCCCAAAATAATTATAACTCGTATTTTTTGTATTCCTCACCCGAGAGATCACGCCAACTGAATACACCATCCTCAAGGATCATATAGCTGTGACAGCTTCCCTCTTTGGGTATAGACACAGATCCCGGATTCATATATATATATCCGTCGTGCTCGTCGCAGGCAGGAATATGGGTGTGACCGTAAAGAAGCACAGATACACCACCCATGGGAGGCAGTTTATCTGTATTCCATATATGGCCGTGGGTAGCAAGCACAAGGCTCTCTCCACACTGGATATACGCAGTATCAGCCATTACGGGAAATGGAAGTACCATCTGGTCAACCTCAGTATCGCAGTTACCCCTTACTGAAAGAATACGGTCTGCATAAGGAGTGAGCATGGCAATAACCTCCTTAGGTGCATAGTCCTTCGGAAGATCGTTACGGGGACCGTGATACAGCACATCCCCGAGGAAGAAGATACGGTCCGGCTTCTCTCTCTCAATTGCGGCTGTAAGCTCGCGGCAATAATACGCAGATCCGTGTATGTCTGATGCTACAAGATATTTCATAGGTTTATCCTTTTTAATGTTTTTTCTGCGGAAACCCCTTTTTAGACAAAAAGCGGTTTCCACACCTTCCCCAAAAACCTTTTGGATAAAAGCACTAACAAAGTACTACTAAATCTTTAGAACCAACGATTTAGTATACCTATATCCATTAACTTATTTCAAGTTTTTGCGGTGGGGGTGCGGGGGAGGTGCTTTTTTCAAAAAGCACCTTCCCCGCGCAAATATAAATTATTTAAGGAATCCGTTGATGATGTGTTCTTCGGCGTCCTTTTCGGAGAGACCGAGAGTCATCAGCTTCATGAGCTGTTCACCTGCGATCTTACCGATAGCAGCCTCATGAATAAGGCTTGCCTCTACGTTATTCGCAGAAACCTTCGGTACAGCGGAAACGGTTGCACCATCCATAACGATTGCATCACACTCGGTGTGCCCACTGCAACGGTTATTACCATTGACCTCAGAAATAAAGAGCTGTGTGGATTCATCTTTTGCAACTGAACGTGAAATGACGTGTGCGGATGAATCAACACCGTCAAGATCCACCTTAAAGGTGGTGGTGGCATTCTGCTTACCGTGAGTCATGATCTTCTCAGACACAACGATAGTTGCACCGTCGGCAAGCTTTGCCTCGGTAATACGGTCGGTAGAGTCAACTCCCTTGATCTGCACAGTATCCATCTCAAGGTACGCACCTTCTTCAAGAACGCACACAGTCTTCGGATTCATTATCCTCTCACCTGTACCCTCTCCGCTTCCGTAATGCTTCTCAACGTATTTGATACGTGCATTCTTTCCCACGTAGAAAGTATGAATACCGTCGTGACGTGATTTCTCATCACCTGCATTGTGGATTCCGCATCCTGCAACAATGGTAACATCAGCATCCTCACCGATGTGAAAGTCGTTGTACACCATTTCCTCAAGTCCCGATTCACTGATAACTACGGGAATGTGCACAGATTCATTTTTAGTACCGGGTTTGATGATTATATCAATACCGGGCTTGTCCTCTTTTGTTACAATATCGATGTTCGCAGTAGTACGTCTGCCCGCACTCTCACTGTTCGCACGAATATTATATGCGCCTGCGGGAACATCATGCAGATCTGCGATCTGTTCGAGGAGATTTTTCTGTATCTGATCCATTTTTACTCCTCCTTTAGATTTTATTCTCAAGTATACTGCATACGCCTGAGCCGCAGAACAGTCCGGGAAGGACATCGTCCTTCTGGCCTGTTTTTACGATCTCACCGTCAGCAATAACAATAACGTTGTCAGCAATATTAAGAATACGCTCCTGATGGGAGATTATGATAATAGAACCTCCGACCTTGCCCTGCATATTCTCAAACACTTTAATAAGACTGCCGAAGCTCCAGAGATCGATTCCTGCCTCAGGTTCGTCAAACACGGACACAGATGATCCTCTTGCAAGCACTGTTGCAATCTCAATACGCTTGAGCTCACCGCCTGAAAGACTTGCATTGATCTCACGGTCAATGTAATCTCTTGCACAAAGTCCTACCTCGGAGAGGTACTCACACGCCTCCGCAACGCCGATCTTTCTGCCCGATGCGATCTTTATAAGATCCTGTACGGTGATACCCTTGAATCTTACAGGCTGCTGGAATGCATAACTGATTCCTGCATTGGCACGCTCTGTAATGGAGAGATCTGTAATGTCCTTGTCATCAAGCCAGATCTTTCCCGAAGTAGGTGTATATATACCTGAAATGAGCTTTGCAAGAGTGGATTTACCGCCACCGTTGGGACCCGTTATCACGGTAAATCCATCGGGAAATTCTACGGACACATTGCGAACTATGTCACGTCTGCCCGCATCACCGTCTACAGTAAAGGATATATTTTCAAGTCTAAGCATAGTTTTATTTCCTTTATAGGGTTTCATTGCAAGGAAGTACCTTTTTGAAAAAAGGTATTCCCTCGTGCTCCCTCTCCAAAAACTTTTAAACTATAATAAGACAAAGTATAACTAAATCCTTAGTTCTATAGATTTAGTATTCCTATATCCATACATTTATTTGAAAGTTTTTTGGGGAAGGTGCGGAAACACCTTTTTGTCCAAAAACGGGTTTCCGCTAAATAAATCATTCTTTCTCGTTCTCCACTACAGCGATGCCGAGCTCCTCGAGAGATGCGGGATCGGCTGCAGCGGGGCACTTGGACATAAGCTCGGACGCATTCTGAACCTTGGGGAATGCGATAACCTCACGGATATCCTCGAGGCCGAGCAGGAGAGTCACAAGTCTGTCAAGACCGAATGCGAGACCACCGTGAGGAGGAACACCGTACTTGAATGCCTCAAGCAGGAATCCGAACTTCTCCTTTGCATCCTCCTCGGTAATTCCGAGAACGGAGAACATCTTTGTCTGCATCTCGGTGGTATGGATTCTGATAGAACCTCCGCCAAGCTCGGTGCCGTTCAGTACGCAGTCGTATGCACGTGCACGAACAGAACCGGGATCGGTGTCGATCTTGTCGTAGTCCTCAAGCATAGGCATGGTAAAGGGGTGATGCTTTGCATAGTAGCGTCCGTCATCCTCGTCATACTCAAACAGGGGGAACTCTGTTACCCACAGGAAGTTGAACTTGGACTTATCGATCATGCCAAGTCTCTTTGCAACCTCACAACGAAGTGCTCCAAGAGAATCAAATACTACAGAATTCTTTGCGGCAACAACAAGGAGCAGGTCACCTGCACCGGTGCCGGTCTTTGCGGTGATAGCCGCGATCTCATCCTCGGTGAGGAATTTAGCAAAAGAAGAAGAAACTGTACCGTCAGCTGCATGCTTATACCACGCAAGACCCTTTGCACCGTAAGTCTTAACGAACTCAACAAGTGAGTCGATCTCCTTACGTGCCATGGAAGCGCCTCCGGGTACGTTAATTGCGCGAACACTTCCGCCGTCTGCAACTGCACCGGAGAATACAGCGAAACCTGTCTTTCCTGCGATATCGGAGATATCACAAAGCTCAAGTCCGAATCTGGTATCGGGCTTATCGGAGCCGAATCTCTCCATAGCCTCAGCATAGGTCATTCTGGGGAAAGGAGTCTCAAGTGGCATCTCCATAAAGTTGTCGAAGACATACTTGATGTATCCCTCGTTCAGAGCGATGATATCCTCTTCGTCAGCAAAGGACATCTCAAGGTCGATCTGGGTAAACTCGGGCTGTCTGTCAGCACGGAGATCCTCATCACGGAAGCAACGTGCGATCTGAATGTAGCGGTCAAAACCGGAGTACATGAGAAGCTGCTTATAAAGCTGAGGAGACTGAGGAAGTGCATAGAAATTTCCGGGATGAACACGGCTGGGCACAAGGTAGTCTCTTGCTCCCTCGGGAGTAGGCTTGATAAGGCAGGGGGTCTCAATATCAATAAATCCGTTATCTGCAAAATAGTTTCTTGTAAGTCCGACGATCTTTGAACGTGCAATGATATTTCTCTGCATATCGGGACGGCGGAGATCAAGGTAACGGTGGCGCAGACGAAGCTCCGCGTTTACCTTAGAGTTTTCGGTGATCTCGAAGGGAGGAGTTTCAGCCGCGGAGAGTATCTTGAACTCGTCAACTGCGATCTCTATCTCACCCGTGGGGATGTTCTTGTTTACAGCGCCCTCGCCTCTGCGACGGACAGTAC
>JAZUBE010000270.1:0-5198 GCA_045638325.1 Eubacteriales bacterium | reverse complement strand
CCCTCTCCTGCAGGAGTAGGAGTAATAGCAGTCACAAGCACCAGCTTTCCACCGCCGCATCCCACCTCAGGATCGTTCATTATTGCGGGATCGATCTTTGCTTTATATCTGCCGTATCTCTCAAGGTACTTCTCGGGAATACCCGCAGTCTCGGCAATCGTTTCAATGGGAGCCATTGTATGCTCTCTTGCAATTTCAATATCTGATTTAACGCTCATAAAGGAACTCCTTTATAAATATATAGATGAAGTTATTTTATCACATTTTTCCGCCATTGTAAACGAAAATTTCTTAAATGTGTAAAAAACACAGGATTATTTATTTACCGCAAGTGGATTTTATGGTACAATTAAGGAAAATTCGGTACAAAAGAGGTTTATATGAAAACTGGGCTTGTAATGGAAGGTGGAGCGATGCGTGGTATGTTTACCGCCGGTGTCATTGATGTGATGATGGAGAATGATATTATTCTTGACGGTGCCATCGGTGTATCTGCAGGAGCCGCATTCGGCTGCAACTATAAATCCGGGCAGATCGGCAGAGTTATCAGATACAACGTGAGATTTGCGAAGGATCCGAGATTCTGCAGTATACGCTCACTCATAAAAACGGGAAATATCTTCGGTGCGGATTTCTGTTATCGTGAAATTCCATATAAACTTGATCTTTTCGATTACAAGGCATACTCAGAATCCGCAATGGAGTTTTACGTGGTATGCACAGACGTGGAGACAGGCGAACCTGTATACAAAAAATGCGACGCACTTGACGGTGCTGAGATGGAGTGGCTACGTGCATCGGCATCTCTCCCCCTTGCATCAAAGATCGTGGAGATAAACGGCAAGGGATACCTTGACGGAGGAATATCAGACTCCGTTCCGCTGAAATATTTCGAGAGTATCGGATACACAAAAAACGTGGTGATCCTCACCCAACCCGATAGTTACAAAAAGGGTAAGAACCCCCTACTTCCCCTTATGCGTGTGGCAATGCGGAAATATCCCGGAATGATACGTGCCATGGCGGTACGCCACGATATGTACAATGCATCGATAGACTATGTAAGAGAGGCAGAAAAAGACGGCAGGGCATTCGTGATACGCCCTGATGAAAAACTGCCCATCGGTCACATAGAGCACAATACGGACAACCTCCGAAATGTTTATGAGCTCGGCAGAAGCGTTGCAGAGAGACGTCTTGCCGAAATGAAGGATTTTCTCGGGTAACCGAATATATTGCATATAAAAATCACGGTCATCTGCCACAGAGCAGATGACCGTATCTGTTTATTATAAGTCTGTAACAAAAGCGCAGGCACTGAAACCGCGCAGGGGCGAATAATAGTACATCGATAAATGCCGCCCTGCCTCAGAGCTGTATTTTTTCACTACCCTCGGCTCGCCCGTAGTTGCAACATCGGAATTTATCCTGAGCCATTCCCTGTCATTTCCGCCGAACACCTCATAAAAGGATCTGTCCCGGCATTCCACGACAGTCCTTCCCGCAAGATCAGCCATACATACATTCAGATAACGGAACACTATATCGCAAGGCTGTCCTGCCTCATCCATGATAACCTCAAACACTCCGAATGCAAGAGGGAGGTTGTCAAGAACGGAAAAACTTCCCCCGATATTCTCAGGAGTAAGATCCGCCGTCTCAGGATCACCCACTTTCATTGCGGTAACAAGAGCACCGTTCCGCTTGTGTTCTCCCGGAGTACGTACACGTCCCTTGAACACAGCACCGTCAGACATAGTGTATACTCCGTTCTCAATAGACGCTATCTCTGTGCAGGAAATGGCAACACCCTTATTTATGCCGATTATATCAGCATTTCCGAGTACGGACAAAAGATTTTTCATAGAAAAGTAGGTGGATACCTCTTTCCCTCCTGCCATGTGTATGCAGGTCTTGCTCTGGTCTCTGACTATATACAAAATATTTTTTACAGAGATCCCATTTTTGGCAATGAATTTTTCAATGCGTTTCTTCATAAATAATACAAACCTCGTGAATAAATATGCACGATTATAACATGAATAAAATGAAATATCAAGTTATTTGACAAAATTATCCGAAAATATTTTCAGTAAAAACAGCGTTTTTAAATTAAACTCAACAACCTCGAAGTGCTCTTGCCGTTTAATAAAAATACAGTAAGAAGCAGATGTTATCTTACTATGCGATATGTTATTTTGACGGTACGAAATCCGTGTCTGCAAGTTTTGTCTGCATCGTTTTTTTTATTTTTTCTGCCTCGTATAAAAAATCATACAATCACTCGCCCTGTACAACATTTGTATATGTAGAAAATTACTCTTGAAATCAGCCGTCTTTCGTGGTAAAATAAAATGATAACGTATATCCGAAAGGAAATCTGCCGTGTATAAGATCACAAGAAAAAAAGTACTGAACCCCACTGTGGTTCTCATGGATATAGAAGCACCTCTCATTGCAAAGAAAGCCGAACCCGGTCAGTTCATCATCCTCCGCGTTGATGATAACGGCGAGCGTATCCCTCTGACAATTGCGGATTTTGACAGAGAAAAGGGTACCGTTACGATAATTTTCCAGATAGTCGGCGGTACTACGGGTAAGCTCTCCGAAAAAAACGAGGGTGATTTCATACAGGATTTTGCAGGTCCTCTCGGTACCCCCTCAAAGCTTGACGGACTTCGCAAGGTTGCCGTTGTCGGTGGCGGTGTCGGCTGTGCTATTGCATATCCTATTGCAAAGAAACTCCATTCTATGGGTTGCGAGGTACATTCGATCACAGGCTTCAGATGTCGTGATCTTGTGATCCTTGAGGATGAATTTTCCTCTGTATCAGACACGCTGAAGATCATGACGGACGACGGAAGCTACGGTGAGATGGGCCTTGTTACCACAGCTCTTGAGACACTCATAAACGACGGAAATGAGTATGACGAGGTTATCGCCATCGGCCCTCTCGTGATGATGAAATTCGTGTGTCAGCTGACGAAGAAGTACGGCATAAAGACCACCGTTTCCATGAACCCCATTATGATCGACGGTACGGGAATGTGTGGCGGATGCAGACTCACCGTCGGAGGTGAGACGAAATTTGCTTGCGTTGACGGTCCCGATTTCGACGGACATCTGGTAGATTTTGACGAGGCTATGAAGCGTGGCTCAATGTATAAGGAATTCGAGGCTCACGCAAGAGAGGATTCATGTAACCTCTTTCGTAAGGATGTGAAATAATGGCAGCTAATATGAACCCAAAGAAAAATGAAATGCCCGTCCAGGATCCCGGGCTGCGCGCACACAACTTTGATGAGGTGGCGCTCGGTTACGACGAGGCTACCGCTATAGACGAGGCAAAACGGTGTCTTAACTGCAAGAATATGCCTTGCGTTTCGGGATGTCCCGTAAAAATACATATCCCTGCATTTATCGCAAAGGTTGCAGAGGGGGATTTTGACGGTGCTTATGAGATAATCACCCACTCATCTTCTCTCCCCGCAGTGTGTGGGCGTGTTTGTCCTCAGGAGCTTCAGTGTGAATCCAAGTGTGTACGCGGAATCAAAGGCGAGCCTGTGGCTATCGGCAGACTTGAGAGATTTGTGGCTGACAGACACAATGCAAAATCCGATACTGCAGTAATCAAGCCCACATCAAACGGTCATAAAGTTGCTGTGATCGGTTCAGGTCCCTCCGGACTCACCTGTGCGGGAGATCTTGCAAAGAAGGGGTATGACGTTACTGTTTTTGAGGCACTTCACGTTGCCGGAGGTGTTCTTGTATACGGTATCCCCGAATTCCGTCTGCCCAAATCCATTGTTGCACGTGAGATCGAGGGGCTGAAGGCTCTCGGTGTAACTGTTGCAACAAATATGATAATCGGAAAGACTCTCTCCATTGACGAACTTCTTGAGGACGGTTTTGAAGCTGTGTTTATCGGCTCAGGCGCAGGACTTCCCAGATTTATGGGCATTCCCGGTGAGAATCTCCGTGGTGTGTACTCCGCAAATGAGTTCCTCACCAGAGTAAATCTTATGAAGGCATACCGTGAGAACAGCGCCACTCCCATAATGAAAGCAAACAAAGTTGCTGTTGTAGGTGGCGGAAATGTGGCGATGGGTGCCGGAAGAAGTGCACTCAGACTTGGTGCAGAGAAGGTATATATCGTATACAGGCGTTCCGAATCCGAGCTTCCTGCAAGACGGGAGGAAGTAGAGCACGCCATGGAAGAGGGAATCGAATTCAGATTCCTTACCAATCCCACAGAGATCCTTGAGGGAGAGGATGGTTCCGTTTGCGGAATGAAATGCGAGGAAATGGTGCTTGGTGAACCCGATGCATCGGGACGCAGACGTGCCGTGGCGGTCGAAGGTTCAGAATTCGTACTTGAGGTAGACTGTGCGATCATGTCAATCGGTACATCCCCGAACCCCCTTATAAAATCAACCACCAAGGGACTTGACACTCACAAGTGGGGTGGTATCATCGCTGATGAGGAAACAGGACTTACTTCAAGAACTGCGGTTTATGCAGGCGGCGATGCTGTAACAGGTGCCGCAACCGTTATTCTTGCCATGGGTGCAGGAAAGAATGCTGCCGAAGCGATCGATAAATATATAATGGAAAAATAAATCAAAACCCGGGATTTTTATCCCGGGTTTTTTATTGAAGTTTTTGGAGAGATTTATTATTCAATACATTAAATATACTTTATAAAAATCTTTTTATTTTCTTTACGCAAACAGTCTATCATGGATTTTGTTCCTACGCTGAAACTATCCCAAAAACAAATCGCAACATCACATTCGGTTGCCATAATTTTGTTGCGTATGGGGCCGGCTGCTTTTCCGAATTTTGACCATTGCGCATCAATACGCTTTATAACAAATCCTTTTTCTGCAGCATATCGTTCTCCTATCATATCGGCCCCTTTGCAGCCTCCGGAAAGAATGACCGGATTTTCAACACCAAGTTCCTTTATACATAGATCAATGTATAGTTTAGCCTCCTCGTAATTGGTATATTTCCTGCTTCCCGAAATTATTATTTTCATATTCCTTCCCAAAGGTTTTCTGTTTTCAATATTTTAACCTATTTCAGGTTAAAATACAATGACCTTGAGCAGATTAAACTAAAATATTTTCGGAATAGTTTGATCGGAGGCGAAGCGATGTATAAAAGAATAAGAGACCTCAGAGAGGACAGCGACC
>JAZUBE010000269.1:0-2837 GCA_045638325.1 Eubacteriales bacterium | reverse complement strand
CCGTCAAGGAAGTTGCCGGGGCAGATCGCATTCACCTTAATGTTGTAGGGACAAAGTTCAAGAGCGAAGGACTGAGTAAGTCCGATGCCGCCGAACTTACTTCCTGCGTATGCAAAATTCTTATTTGAGCCCTCAAGTCCGGATTTGGAGTTAACCTCGATGATATCGCCCATCCAGCTATTGTCCGCCGCAAACTGCGCTCTCATGATTGCGGAAACATATTTCACGCAAAGAAAATATGCAGTGTAGTTGATTCCTGTAACGAAGTCGAAATCCTTTCGCTCAAGCTCAGCAAGGGAGCCGGAACGGACAACACCTGCGTTGTTTACGAAAATATCGATACCGCCGAATTTCTCAACGGTCTCACCTACCATTGCACAAACGCTCTCCTCATCGGTCACGTTCACCTTAACGGCAAAAGCATCCTCTCCGAGAGACTCGGCAACAGTCACCGCAAGGTCATAGTTAAGGTCTGCAATAACAACAGACGCACCCTCACGGTACATCTCCTCTGCAATACCACGTCCGAATCCCTGTGCGGCACCTGTAACGATAGTCACCTTGCCGGAAAGTCTGCCGGGACGACTGCCACGCTTACCTATATTCTCAGCGGCAAGCTTTTCCCATTTAGTCATATCTATCATTTTAATGCACCATCCTTTGTTGCAATATTTCTTCATTGTAATTATACCACATCGGCATGGGAATTTCAATTATTTATAAAAAAACTTATCGGAAAAGCCATAGGTTTTTCCGATAAGTCTCTTACATTACGCTCTGTCCGTTTATCACAAGTCTGAAAGAAAGCCCCAGTGTCTGTGCCGCCTTACGGCACATTATCATTCGCTCAAGGAATATCTCAAAATAGTCCATCACTGTGGAATATCTGCTTTCAAGAATGATGTCAAGGGTAATATCCTTCGCCACAGGATCCACTTTAACCGATGATTCCTTTACAGAATAATTCACGCGGTCGTGTATATCAAAATTTGTCTCGCAGCTGTTGCGCACTCTTGTGCGACGCACATCCGTCTTATCCGCAATAATGAGTGCCGCCGACACGGGATTCACAGGCATTCCGTCACCCTCATCGTGATTTCCGATCGCAGTAATGACCGAAGCGATATCCTCAGGCTCCATGCCCATCCTCTCAAGGATTCTGAAGGACATAAGCGCACCGCTCTGTGAATGGTCTACCCTGTTTATAAGATTTCCGATATCGTGCATATAGCCTGCGATCATTGCAAGCTCCACCTCACGGTCGGAATATCCCATGATGCGGAGGATCTCACCTGCCACAGACGCCACCTTCTCCACATGTGCAAAGCTGTGCTCCGTGTAACCGATGGCACGAAGTGACTCATCTGCCTTTATGATATATGTCTGTATTTCCGCATTGTTTTTTACATTTTCAAATGTTACCATTGGGCATCCTCCATTTATTTTAATGTAAAAGCTCTGCCGAAGCAGAGCCTTTACATGAGTAAGAGCTGTAAGCCGGGTTCTGTCGTAGTACTGCCATCTATCTTGGCATATGCATCACTGCACAGCTCTTTGCCACCCGCGGAATTATGTCGGGCAAACATCTCCCAGGGGGAGCTCCGCATACGGTGTTGCTTCGGATAGGGTTTACATTTGCACGCAGTCGCCTGCCGTGCAGGTGAGCTCTTACCTCATCTTTCCATCCTTACCAGGCTTTGACTTATCAAAGCGAGGCGGTCTATTTCTGTTGCACTTTCCCTGGAGTCGCCTCCGGCGGTCATTATCCGTTATCCTGCCCTATGAAGCCCGGACTTTCCTCACACCAATACCTTTCGGCCACATGGAGCGCGGCAGTCTGCTCTTCTCGTTTTATATTATATCGGATTCTTCTGTTCTTGTCAAATCAATTTCGTATAATTATAAAAAATTGTGAATTTTCAGCATACTTCTTCAAAAATATACATTTGTCTAATTGACATTTACAATATATTGTGGTAGAATTACAAAAACATTCAATTTAACACAACTTCTCAAGAATGGAGACTGCAACTATATGAAATGCCCCGCTTGCGCATCTGCCGACAGCAAGGTTATCGATTCAAGACCCGTAGAAGAAAGCAACAGCATCCGACGTCGCAGAGAATGTCTTAACTGTCAGACAAGATTCACCACATACGAGTTCATCGATGTGTTCCAGCCCGTGGTGCTGAAGAAGGATGGCTCCAAGGAATATTTTGACAGGGGCAAGCTCATGTCCGGTCTCATGAAAGCATGTCAGAAGCGTCCTGTTGATGCTGAGGCTCTCGCTGCTGAGATCGAGGCTGAGATACACAACTCACTCCGCAAGGAGATCACTTCAAGTGAGCTTGGAGAGATCGCTATGGAGAAGCTCCGCACTCTTGATGCTGTGGCATACGTGCGTTTTGCGTCCGTGCACAGAGAGTTTAAGGATGTTGAGACTTTTATGCGCGAGCTTGAGGATCTGAAAAAGTAATACACACATCCGTCACAGGAACATTTCCCGTGACGGATTTTTCTGTTGATTATTCTTCCAAAATATATTAAAATATATACACAAGCAAAACAAACGGAGATACATTATGAAAACTATAAAAAAACTGTTGTCACTTATCACAGCAATAATGATACTCGTATCTGCGATATCGGTTTCTTGTATTACCGGAACAAACGAAACCGCTCCCGCACTGAAAGATTCATCCGTACTCACGATAAAGGACGGATATCTTCACGGAATATGGGGAACTGTCACAGCGGAAAAGCTGACGGCTGAATTTGAAGGGAATGTGGAGATCACGGCAGACGGCAAGACTCTTTCGGGCGGTGATACAGTCTGC
>JAZUBE010000268.1:0-2454 GCA_045638325.1 Eubacteriales bacterium | reverse complement strand
TAAGACCGCTTGGCCTCCGACTTCTCAATATCCTCATCATACTGCTGCCAGTATGCAGTACGGTGAACCATTCCGCTGTGAGGAAGTGCGGTGTTGTCATCACCTGCGTAGTACCACCAGATCTCCTTACCGCCTTCTCTTGATTTTTCAAGTCTTTCTCTGAGAGTGCCGAAGGTGTCGGTAGCCTTTTCGGTGTACCAAAGAGTTCCGTCAAACACCATGTCGGGTGTTGTAAACAGACGGACACTGGGACAAAGAACAGTAGTGAATTTATCAACGATACCGTAGGTGTCCAAGTCTGCATATGCGGGGTATTTGCCCTCGTTGTCAAAGCCTGTGTTTACATCGCTCAAATCACCTGTAGCGAAATAGTTGACGTGTGTGGGCACAAGAACTCTTGCACCGGGAAAGTTCGTATCGAGGAAGCTCTTGGTGTTTTCGATAGCCTTGAGCTGATCACCGAATCTGGGCTCATCGTTCATATAGAACAGAGCCTTGTCTGACCAGATCTCGTTATCCTTGATCTTATCGTATGCCTCAGCCACATATTCTGCACCTTCAGCGTCAAGTTTTCCTTCGTTTCCGTATTTGTCTCCTGCATATCCGCCGTATACGAGGAAGGAGGTAACTCTGGGATCAGACATATACTTATCGGCTCTCTCATCGGTAGGCTTAAAGGGCAGACACCAGGGAGTGATCCTGTTTTCAAGGAAGTACTCGTAGTATCTCTCGTAGAGCTGTCCCTCATATTCCTCGACTACCTTACCGTTAGATGCATAAATATCGTATGCGCTCATACCGTATGCGGTCTTGATGGACGGCTCCTCGGGAATCTCAAAATTCCACACATTGGTGTAAACATATGCACGCTTTACGATCTTTCCGGTTTCGTTTTTGATGTCAATTCTTGCACGGTACATACCGGGAACTGTGTCAAAATCGGTCTTGACCTTGAGGAAGAGCCCCTGAGTCTCGGAAGCCTTGATCTCAAATCCGTTCTTCACTTCGATAGGGGGAAGTCTGTCGGGATATTTCTCACCTGTATCAATGGTGAAGTAATCTTCGAAGAGAAGCTCTGTGGGGAGAGTGTTTCCTGCTTTGTCCTTGAACTGAGTAACTGATGCACTGAGTCCCTTATGACCTGTAGAGGAGGTAAGGTTTACATGACATCCCTCATACTCATTCTTTGCCAAATACATATCAAATGAATACTTATTATTGGGGACAGCATCGGTCTTGTATTCCTTGATAGCACTGTGGTTGAACCAGAGTTTCAGAGTATCATCCTCAGCAGGAGCCTCAACCTTTGAGAGGTCATACTTCCATGAAACAAATCCGCACTCTACATCCCATTTGGCAATATACTGAAGCAGACGTGACACATCCGCAAGAGTTATCTTGCCGTCAGTCGCTGCATCTGCTGCATCAAGATTAAGATCAGCACTCCACTTTGCAATATGCTGGAGAATTACGACAGCATCGGAAAGATTTATTTTTGCATCACGGTTTGCATCGCCGTAAATAACGATCTTACGTGCTTCTTCACCGAAACAGATCGTGTAATCGGTTCCGATGGGGGCATTACCGTCTACTGCCTCACCTTTTGCATTTTTCAGAGTGTGACCATCAGCAAATTCTGCAAGAAAATCGGCTGCTGTAGTGCCTTGAGGCATTCCTTTGTAGAAGCCTTTGGCTTCGTCGTATACGGAGATCACGTTATCCTTTTGTGCAAAGGGATCGACGGTCTCTGTAGCCGTGTTTGCAAATGTCATTGTGCCTGTAATTGCTGCAGTGGCAAGAAAGGCAGAGACAAGCTTTTTGAACTTCATTTTCTATCCTCCCGGAGCTGTTGTCTAAATAATTGTGAAAAATAATATGTGCAGACAAATAAATACTGTACAAATTTAATAAATTATATCATAATTCAGATAAAAGGTCAATACGGTTAAATAAATTTGAAAACAGATAAATTTTCAGCAGGATTTAGTTTTATTTCCGGGAAATAATGATAAAATACTGTTGTATGGTATAATGATATATGGTATAATCAAACTAAGAAATATAAATATACTTGAATTGACACTTGAAAGGAGTTCTATTATGGGACTTATAAAAGCAGGACTTGGAGCACTGGGCGGAACACTTGCTGACCAGTGGAAGGAATTCTTCTACTGTGATTCCCTTGATTCCGATACCCTTATGGTGAAGGGAGAAAAGCGCACAGGAAGCCGTTCTTCCAACACAAAGGGAAGCGACAACGTGATCTCAAACGGATCGGGAATCATTGTAAATGACGGTCAGTGCATGATGATCGTGGAGCAGGGTAAAGTAGTTGAATTCTGCGCCGAGCCCGGTGAGTTTACATACGATACTTCATCCGAGCCGTCGATTTTCGCAGGTTCATTCGGTCAGAGTATTCTTGATACCTTCAAGACCATCGGTAAGCGTTTCACC
>JAZUBE010000267.1:0-4838 GCA_045638325.1 Eubacteriales bacterium | reverse complement strand
CATTATAAGCAGGAGTGTCATTACCTTTGTCACAGAAGCCGGTGGTAATGCTTCGTCACCGTTTTTATTGTAAAGTACGGTACCCGTTTCAGCATCCATAAGTACCGCTGATTTTGCATTTACATCAAACGGGGGCATTTCCTCCGAAGCAACGGGCATCACCGACAACAGGCAAAGCAATACCGGGAGAATTACCAAAAATACCTTTTTAGCTATATTTTGCATAAAAATCACGCCTTTCCGGACAAACTTATCACTAAATCATATTCCGGGAAGGCGTGATTTATTCGTTTTATTACCGAATTAAGCTTCGGGATCCGAGACAGTTTCAGTTTCAGTCTCAGGCGCCGGGACATAATCAAGGTACGACATTGCAAGAGCAAAATCTTCTTTTGACAGTTTATAAACAAACTTTGAGTCTGTTATGGTGTAATATACACTACCATCATCAATAGTATCTCCGAACCAAATGTTGTACACCGTTTCCTGACGCTTTGGAGTTGACTCACCGTTTTCATCGGTAACACTTACCGTGGTCTTGTAATTGAGCATAATGCCCGCCTTATCCTCGGCTTTTGTGATACCGTACTTCGCCATATCCGCATCATCGCAATCATATTCTACCCAATCACTGCAATCGATATTTCCGAAGGGATCGCCAAGGAATTTGTCAATTCCGTCATTATCGGTAAATACGTTCTTTCTTCCGTCATTTCCGACAATGGTAACAGTATGAGTGGATGCAGGTTCAACATCAAATGCCGCAATATCAAGCTCAATAAGATCTTCCTTCAGCACATCAAATTTGGTTGAAGGATCGGATGAACAGATGTAGATCTTACCGCTGATATCATCGCGGAGATAGGTACCGCTGTTGAATTCATTCTTGTTACCTACGGTGTATTTTACGGTAACCTTACCGTCATCCTCATCATAGGTAGCGGAGAATACATTCTTAGGCTTATCAAATCCATACGCACCTGTATCATCATCGATGGTTCTTGAAGCAAGGAGTGTTCCGAGAGTTGCGGTTATATCATTTACAGCAGTCTGATTTACCGGGAAAACTCTGTCATTCTCAACATACCAGACTCCCTCCTCCTTGACAAATGTGATAGGATCACCGTTTTTATCATTGAAGGTCATCGATACAAGATCTTCTGTAGACTTACTCTGTATTGCAACCACTGTGGAATCGGTTTTATTATCATCGGTATTTTCCTTATTAAGATCAAGACTCTTTATATAGAAAAACGTACCGGTGATAGCAGCAACAGCCACAAACATACATATAAGAGGAATCAGCTTTTTATTCTTCTTTTTTGCCATTTTTATTTCCTTTCTGCCTGTGGCAGACACTTATCTTCTGCGGCGTCTGTACCAGACAGCAAATCCGCCTGCAAGAACAGCACCGGGAACAACAGCAATAACGATAACCATCCATACGATACTTTCGGTCTTATCCATTACAAGATAAGGTGTATCAAGAGACTTACCGATAATGGAAATAGAAGACTTCTTATTACACATGGAATTAAGTGTGGAAGTAAAGAGGTCGGAGTTACCGTATCCTGCATAATCCTTAAACAGCAGCTCACTTGAAGAATACCATACAAAATTTCCTGCTCCGTTTACGATAGCTTCCTCTGCTGTAGCGGAAAGAGTTACGTGAACACCGGTGTAGAACTGTCCCTCAGGATCACCTTCTTCTTTCACGTAGGTCTCAGTTCCGGCAGGCTTGATGTATGCGCTGTCACTTGTTTTAAGGATAGATGTAACAGTATAAGGGGATGACTCATCGATTTTGATACCGTGAGCTACAGGCATCAGCACGGGCACATTTGTACTCTTCATAAGCGCTGCGGGAGCAGATGTCTCATTGATCGTGGGAAGTGTGATATAGGGCGACTGATAATAACTTCCGGTAGCCTCCTCCATAAGCATTCCGTCAACTGAAGTAAGTCCCATAGCCTTACAGAATGCTGTAAGATTGGGGAGTTTTGTGTTCATCTCAGTAGCATAGTTTGTAAGAAGCACCACGTCTCCGCCGCCTGTCATATACTTCATGAGCAGGTCTGTCTCATCCTTTGAGAAATCGATTGTAGGAGCATTGATAATAATTGCTTCTGCATCATCGGGAATAACATTTGAAGTAAGGAGATCAAGCTGTTTCAGCTCAATATTCTCATTTCCGATGATCTCGGTATAAGTAGCATTGATCTCTGTCTCACCGTGCTTTGATGTATAGTACATTACGGGAATATTTTCGGTTATAACATAATCGATCGCAGATGTAACTGCCTGCTCTGCAAAAAAATATTCCTCAGCTGCAGGAGCTGTACCGTAATACATATAGTACATATATGCAAGCTCGTTATACTCTGCGTAAGAAAGATACTGACCTTCCATATAGTACTTATACATATCGGAAGCATGAACTACAGTACTTCTCTTTTCGCTTACAACGATAAGGCTGTTATTCTCGATCTGCTCATCGGTATACTGGCTTACAAAATTAGGATTGAGACCGGGGTCTACAGCCTCGATCTTTACGTCTGAGCAAGAATCGGAATACCTGCGGATAAATGTGGAAATATCTGCTGCCTCCTGACCTTCCTCATAAATATGATAGATAGTCACGGGGATCTCAACTGTATCAAGCACATTTCCTGTAGTATCACCGAGGCTGTACATTCCGTTCTCGGTAAGGTCGAAAAGCACGGCATTTCCGGGAAGTACTGTCATAATGAGATTGACAAATACGAGTATCACCACAAGTGCAGCGGAAACCACCGCGGTATATGATCCGGATCTGAGAGATCGGCGGAAACTCATTGAATCTTTATTTGTTTTCTTACTCATAATCAGTCCACCTCACTCCAACGTTTTTTCTCCATTGACTGAACGGTAAAGAACACGAACATAACAACAATTGAAATATAGTATACGATTGCTGTCAGATCAAACATTCCGTCATAGAAATTATAGGTACGTCCGAATACATCGAACACACTCAGAACTTTTGCAAAGGCACCATCAAACATTGTGCTGTTCCAGAAGAACAATCCTGCAGTCACTCCTGCAAGAACAACACCGGTTCCCACACCTACAACAATATTCTTTGTAAGATAGTAAAGAAAGAAGCCGGCAAGAATGGAAATGCCGCAGAAGATTCCGAGAGACACATATGCTCCCTCAGGAATAATTCCGGAAATAGCATTGATAAGGTAAAGGAAAATAAAGGAAATAATTGCAAGAACAGCGGCAATTACCTGACTCTCTGTAAGAGATGACAGGAACATTCCGATTGCAACAAGTGCACATCCGAGAAGGAATACCGCAAGAAGGGATGAATATGCTACGGTAAAGTGAACATTACCGTAAAATGACATTACTACGGGAATTATACCGAGGATCGCAAGAGGGATCGCAAGCACTGTCACCATAGCAAAAAACTTCGCCATTACTATTTTTGTAATACTTATGGGAAGAGTATAAAGGAAACGGTCGATCTTCTGACCTTTTTCCTCTGCTACTGATCTCATAGTAAGTACGGGAATTGCAAGAAGGAAAATAAATCCCATAGAGGACAGGGGCGCCTGGAACTGAGCCAGAAGTCCGTCAAACACATAGATTGCGGTAAAGATACCGGTAATAAGGAGAATAAATCCCATAAATACTGCGCCTGTCATACCGGTAAAGTAAGAACGCAGTTCCTTTTTATAAATTGCACTCATCTGACTTCATTCTCCTTTCATTCATTTTCATCCGAATCATCGGAATCATCAGTCTCAAAGAGAGGCGTATATTCCTCATCATCGGAATCTGAATCGCTATCGCCATCTTCGTAATAAGCGCGTCCCTTGTCTGATGCTTTGAGATCTGTATTTGACTTCTTAACTTTTTTCACGGGGAGAGAGGGATCTTCCTCAGCGATATGCTGCTCGTTTATAAGTTTGATGAAAATATCTTCAAGGCTCTGTGCATTTGATGTAAAGGCAAGAACGGGCATATCAAGCTCTCTGAGGATATTAGAGACATCCTCACGGATATCGGTACCGTTGGAAACCTCGATAGTCGCAACAACTCCTGCCGCATTTGTGGTAACTACCACAGAATCCGCAGCCTCTATCTTCTCAAGGGCAACTCTGAGCTTGTCGCCGTTACCCTTTGTAATAACACGGAGTATCTCGGTTCCGCTGAACGAACGGTTCAGACTTTCAAGAGTATCCTGAACCACGATCTTACCGTGAGCAATAACGATAACATAATCACATACTGCACTGATCTCAGGAAGCACGTGGCTGGAGAGAATAACTGTGTGATTTTTACCAAGCTCTCTTATAAGCTCACGGATCTCTATGATCTGAATAGGGTCAAGACCTACGGTAGGCTCATCAAGGATAATTATATCGGGATCACCGAGTATCGCCTGAGCAATACCTACACGCTGCTTATAACCTTTTGAGAGATTTTTGATAAGACGATCTGCCATATGGGTAAGACCTGTCTTTTTCATAATGCTCTCAACTTCATTTGCAACATTCGCTGCAGGAACACCCTTTGCACGAGCGATAAACACAAGATATTCCGCAGGTGTCATATCGTTATAAAGCGGTGGATTCTCAGGCAGATAACCGATACATTTTTTTGCCTCAATAGGCTCCTCAAAAATGTCAAAACCGTTTATCGTAACTTCACCGCTGCTTGCAGCAAGACCGCCGGTAATGATATTCATTGTGGTGGATTTTCCTGCGCCGTTAGGGCCGAGAAATCCGTAGACGCCCACATCTTTCACAGAAAAGCTGATATCGTTTACCGCACGAACTTTTCCGTAT
>JAZUBE010000266.1:0-1798 GCA_045638325.1 Eubacteriales bacterium | reverse complement strand
CATGGATGAGAAGATCAACCTCTCTGACGTATCTACTCTTCTGAAGCACATCGCTAAGTGGACAAACGTATACATCTCTCTTGATAACGCTGACGTAAACCACGACGGACGTATCAATATGCTCGATGCTTCCAAGCTTCTGAAGTATATCGCTAAGTGGAATGTAAATCTCGACGACGGTCCTACCGCTGTAGGTTAATTCCAAACAAACATTAAAGGAGACTCAACCGAGTCTCCTTTTTTTGTTATACTATACTCAAAAGAATCGGTTGCACTTCTCTGCAACCGATTCTTTTATATTCAGTTATCAACCCTGTAGAGTAAGTTCAGCAGTTCCACCTACGGGAACATTCAGATATGTAACCTGTCCCTTGAATACAGCCGCATAGCATACAGTATCACCAAGAGCGTCACGGATAATAGCACAGTAGTGCCCTTTTCCGTTTCTGAGCTTGATTGCAACGCCGTCCTCACCGCTTCCGTTAGCAATAAAGATACGAACGGGATCCCCCTCCGGAGGAGGAATGATAACTCCGTTTGCATATGCACCGCAAACATACTGCTTATCGGACTCAACAGACGCAGAAGTGTACAGAAGCTCGGGATTGTTTGCACGGAACTTACCTGTAAGAATAGTCTCGCGATATACCTCCCACTGAAGGATCCATGCCTTCATTGCCCTGCGGTGCAGTTCGGGAAGATTTCCGGGACGTACCGAGATCTGAGGTACAGCAAACATCGTACCGATAAACTGCAGCGCAATCGCCTCAGGGGTATCATCCTTGTGCCAGGTAATCATATCGGAGTGAACAATGGACTTGTCCATACAAAGCTTTGTATCAATGGTACGGATCTTGTTCACGACAGTCTCATTAGCACAGTCAGCCGCACGGAACATATTTCCGTACTTACGCATAAGAGGACCAATGTAGCTCTGTCTGAACTCAATAGCAACATTCGGCTTGAGTGCCTGCAGACGAAGCTTGATATCAGTCATGAGACGATCTACCGCATGGGGTACGGAAACAAAATCTTTACCGGGTGCAGCGTCGGGATTTTCATCCTTAGGCTGACGGAAATTATCAACAAAATCAAGCTTGAATCCGTCAAGATCCCATTCCTTTACCGCATTCTCATATGTGGTGATAAGATACTCACGAACATCGGGATAACGGGGATCCAAAATAGAAGTATCACCTTCAGATAAATACTTACCTTTAAATTTCTCATACGCACGGCTGTACTTACCGACGAAAGGCACGGAATACCACAGGTAATACTTATATCCCATCTCATGTACACGCTGTACATGCGCCTTCATATCTTTGATCTTTGCAGGATGCACTTCCCAGTCACCGCAGTGATGATAGTTGCGTGCAAAGCTCTCCATCTGCCAGCCATCATCTACGATAACAGCCTTGAATCCGAGAGGAGCCGCATCGGAAAGCACCTGCTCGATCTCATCCTCGTAAGCCATCTGATGAAAGCTGTACCATGTGGAATATAGAGGATGTGTACACTCATCAACGGGAGCCATAGGAGTATACTCAGGCATTGATGCCCACCAACGAACCACCTCGGTAATGGAATCCTCATAACGGATATCGCGTAAGTCCACACGGAAATCACACTCATAGTGAGAGAGAGGTGCGATAATATCGTCAAATATTTTAGTAGAGCAAAGCCACATAGAGTCCTCCTCACGGAGAACAAAACGGTAATGCACCTTATTCATTGCATCAGAACAAGCATAAGTCATACGGTTCTTCTGCCCGTTTGAATACAAACAGTAAACAGG
>JAZUBE010000265.1:0-16758 GCA_045638325.1 Eubacteriales bacterium | reverse complement strand
TATTATGATAAATATAGCAATTCTCGGATTCGGTGTTGTCGGCGGTGGTATCGCTGAAGTGATAGCTGAAAACGGCAATATCATCAAAGACCGTATCGGCGAGGACGAATACGTAAAGTATATTCTCGACCTTCGTGATTTTCCCGACTCACCCTGGGGTGACAGAGTAGTTCATGACATCGACGTTATCGTAAACGATCCCGATGTAAGTATCGTCTGTGAGGCAATGGGTGGATCTCATCCTGCCCTTGAGTTCTCGCTCGCTTGTATGAATGCCGGTAAGAGTGTTGTTACCTCCAACAAGGAGGTCGTATCAACGCACGGTGTTGAGCTTCTCGCCTGCGCAAAGGATAACGGTGTTTCCTACCTCTACGAGGCAGCTGTAGGCGGCGGTATTCCCGCACTTCGCTCTCTCCGCACTTCCCTTGCATGTGATAAGATCAACGCGATCACAGGCATCCTCAACGGCACCACAAACTATATTCTTACCGCAATGGACAAGAACGGTGCGGATTTTGATACTGTACTAAAGGAAGCTCAGAAGCTGGGCTATGCCGAGGCTAATCCCTCTGCAGACGTTGACGGAATCGACGCAATGCGTAAGATCATTATTCTCACTGCGATTGCTACAGGCAAACTCGTTCCCTCTGAGGCTGTTTACGCTGAGACTATGACTAAGGTAAGCCGTGCGGATATGGATGCGGCAAAACGCTATGGTGGTACTGTGAAGCTTCTGGGAAGATTCCGCAGAGGCGACAAGCTCTCCGTTATGGTTTCTCCCTTCTTCGTTCCTTCCGATTGTCCTCTCTCAGGTGTAAACGATGTATTCAACGGAATCATGGCTGACTGCGCTATGACAGGCGAGGTAATGTATTACGGACGCGGTGCGGGACGTTATCCCACAGCGGCAGCAATGGTATCCGATGTATTCGCTATCGTATCCGGTGCGGACAAGTCCGAGTATCCCGCTATGTGGGAAGCAGCTGACGCCACCGTTGTTCGCCCCATTGGTGAGGAATCATTCCGCTGCTACATGAGAGTGAAGAGCGCTGACACCGCAGGCGTATGCGACAAAGCATCCGAGCTTCTCGGTGACGTTACCGTGCTTGCAGGCTCACCCGCAGGTTACACCGAGTTTATCACCGGTATGGTTACAAACGATGCTTCTTTAGCTGCAAAAGAGGCACTCGGCGCTGAGTCCATGATAAGAGTGCTCGACTGATATATTTTAAAATAGTAAAAATCACCTTCAGCCTGATGGCTGAAGGTGATTTTTTGTATTGTTTCCGGATGATCATTATTCAATCCGGAAGAGTTGCTTTATACTGGCTGATAATTTCTTCGGAATTCTCATCCTTGAGAGTGAAAGTATAACTGTCAGAATAATATTCGGAATCCTCGAGGAAGCCAAAACTATCATATGTTACAATAATACTGTTCTTGTAAAACTTCACTCTGCCTTTTATTCCTTCCGGACCGCTGTATCCAGGCGAAATACCATCACCAAATACAAATTCGCCGTTCAGAAGCATAGCCGTCACATCGATTCCGAACAGACCCGATACTCCCGTGTTAATTCTCAAGGAAGCACCTGTAATCTCATAAATAAGAATCTGGTTTGTTTTAAGCTCGTCTGTTGACCATACTCCTATAAAGCTTTGATCCGGTATTACGGAGCCATCCTCCGTGGAATCATCGGGCACAACATCTGTCAGTTCAATTGAACTGACAGATGTTGTTTCCACATTTTCTAAATATGATGAGGTAGTTATATTCTCTTTTTCTGAATCTGACGCCAGACCATTATTGGCTTCGCCTGTACAGGAATATAACATCATAATTGTGACAGATAAAATTCCGATAAGAATTTTTTTCACTATTACACCTCCGTTTGCTTTTACGGACATATCTGATTATTTGATCAGATCAGCGTAAACAAGTCTTGCGAAATTACCTCTGGTCTTACCACTTTCATACATGTTGGAAGGACGCTCATACTTTGTACAAACATCATATGCCGCATTATATGCTGCATCCTGAGAATTCAGATTTGCCGCATTGTTCTTCTTCCATGTGGTATACACACTCTTGTAGCTTCCGTTAAGCTCTCTTGAAACCATGAGTCCCTCAGCTGCAAGAGCCTGCTCCTTGGTAATGGAGGAACCGTTACCTGTTACTTCACGGTAGATCTTAATAAGTGTATAAGAACGACCGAATGTCCACTGGATACAACCAACTCCTGTACCGATTCGAACGCCGTTATAGGACCAGCCTCTGTTATTCAGATCGGTGAAGATGTTGTAAACAGTTGTAAGGTTCATGTTGTAAATGTACTTACCGCTGAACATCGCCTTGTATGTAGTGCCATAGTATGTCTGCAGATAACTGTTGAAGTTAGGATGGTAATTGGTATTGGTATTGTAGTACTCAAAGATACCGGTATTACCTTCGTGACACAGATTACCGAGTACGCCGGCGATAAAGGCTGTCTCATAACCAAGGTTATAAAGCTCGGTCGCAACAACAGTACAAGCCGCTTTCTTTGCAGCAGGAATATTTCCGCTGCTCTGAATGTTGTTCAGAATCTTCTGAAGGTTAGGAGGAGTTGTGGGGTTAGAAGGAGTTGAAGGCTCGGTACTACCACCGGAAGAACCGGAATCGAGATTGATTCTGCCGACACCGTCGATAGCGTTTGAGCCGGGAACCCTGTTGGTTCCTGCAATACCGGAACCGGTTACGCCACCCTTACCGGTAGTCTGGATTCCGGCGAATCCCTGAGTACCGACGATCCAGTATCCGCCGTCAGGTGATACGAGGTTACCGTTATTGGTGAACTTGGAGAAGTCTGTGTAAAGTCCCTTACCTACTCCGTTCTCATACGCCTGATAGTTATCGATATATGCGACACAGTACTTGAATCCGAAGATCATGTAGGTATTTGTGAAGCTGAGTCCTGTGATCTCCGCTCCCTTCACACCGTTCACATATACTACCATAGAGTTGTTGTTAAGTCTGCGGAATACGAAGTGGTTCCACTCACCTACATTCAGCTTGAGTGATCCGCCGTTATCGTTATCCGGAGGATAAGGATATCCGAGTCCCTTCTGTGCTGTGAACTTCTGATCCTTGAAGTCGTAACCGATGAAGGTGTTATCTCCGTTCCATACGCCCAGACCCGCAAATGCCTTGCTGCTGTCGATGGATTCGATGTATACGTCGAAGGACAGTGCTACGTCTGTATTGGAGATGGGGCCCTCATTGAGAACAAGGGTATAAGATGTTGCAGCGTTTCCGTCAAACTTGAGGACTGATGAATCAAATCCGGGCTGTCCCTTAACTACGCCTGCATAGCTCAGGCTTCCTACTACCCAATATCCGCCGTCGGAGAATCTTGTCTCTCCTGCTGCATCGGTACTTGCACCTGTAGTAAAGTCAGTTACAAGTCCGCAAGGTGTTCCTGCATGGTAGTACTGATAGTTATCTACGTATGCGGTACAGTTCTTGAATGCGAAGATGAAGTAGGTATTTGCGTAGTTGTAACCGGTAGTCTCATAGCAGAGCTTGCCGTTTACGTAGATCTGGAAGGTGTTGTTGTTAAGTCTTCTGAAGCAGAAGTGATTCCACTCACCTACCTGAAGGTTCATCTTTACATTACTGTCTGCGGTAGGAGCACTCGGGAAGAATGTGTTGTTATCACTTGTGAATCTCTTATCAACGAAGTCATATCCTGTGAAGGAGCTGCGGTTATCATCACCGTTTCCGCTCCATACACCGAGTCCTGCAAAGTCTACGCCGGAGTCGATGGACTCGATCTTTACATCGAAGGTCAGTGCCATGTCGGTGTAAGACTGAGGATGCTCGGAGAACAGCAGTGAGTAGGATACAGTTCCGGATGCTGTGAACTTCAGTGCGGATCCGTCGATTCCGGAAGTATCTCCGCTACCGTTTCCTCTGTCAACATCTGCGGGAGTTTCTGCATCTGCTACAGCCTTCTCCCATGCTGCTCTGAATGCATCGTACTTAGCCTTCTCGGTCTTTACTGCATCTACCTGACCGGGTGATGTCAGTGTTGCGTATGCTACTGCACAGTTTGCAATTGCTATACGGCATGCCTCTGTTGCAGCCGGAGTTGCGGGAAGTGCTGCTACTGTATTCTTGTACGTTACTACCTCTGCGTGGAGTGCATCATATGTGCTTCTTGCAGAAGTAAGGGTAGAATAGTTTGTTACCTTCTTCTTCTGAGCGTTTGTAAGTCCTGCATATGCACTCTCTGCCGCAGTGATCGCTGACAGTGACTTGTATGTAACAGTACCGATGCTGCTTATCTTTGCGATCACATCCTCAACTGCTGTATCAACAGCAGGCTCGGTTACGGGAGGCTCTGTTGTTACTGTTGTCACAACAGGCTCGATAACTCCGCCAAAGCCCAGGTCGGATGAGGTATGTACTATCCAGTATCCGCCATCGGAGAATCTCATGTATCCGTCAGCATCGGTAGATGCACCGGTCTTAAAGTCTGTTACCAGTCCGCATGCGATTCCG
Organism: Eubacteriales bacterium; assembly: GCA_045638325.1. Lineage (GTDB taxonomy): Bacteria > Bacillota > Clostridia > Oscillospirales > CAG-272 > UMGS1312. The sequence goes on along the minus strand of JAZUBE010000265.1, from coordinate 12,216 downwards.
CCGTGATAATACTGATAGTTGTCTACATATGCTACAACATTCTTGAATGCGAAGATGTAGTATGTATCTGCAAAATTCTGATCTGTTACGGTGTAGCAAAGCTTTCCGTTTACATATACCTCAAAGGTATTGTTATTAAGTCTTCTGAAGCAGAAGTGGTTCCACTCGCCTACCTGAAGGTTCATCTTAGGTCCGAGATCTGCCTTGGGGGCTGAGGGATAGAAGGTGTTTGAATCACTTGTGAACTGCTTGGTCACGAAGTTGAAGCCTGTGAACTGGCTTACATTTCTATCGACATTTCCACTCCATACACCAAGTCCTGCAAATCCGTCTGCACTGTTTACAGACTCAATCTTTACATCGAAGGTCAGTGCCATATCGGTGTAAGACTGAGGTTTGTCTGAGAACAGGAGTGAATAGGATGCTCCGTTCAGAGTATCAAACTTAAGAACAGACTTATCGTTCGCAGAGGTATCTCCGCTTCCGTTCTCAACGGGGGCAGAGGGATCGTAAGGAGTTGCTGTTGTTGTAGGTGCCTCTGTTACGGGAGGCTCTGTCTTTGTTGTTGTCTCCTTGGTTGTTACCTTGGTTGTTTCAGTTGTAGTTTCCGTGGTTGTTGCGGTTGTAACCTTCTCGGGAACTACTCCGTCAAAACTCTGGGATCCAACGAGCCAGTATCCTCCGTCGGAGAACATGGTCATACCGTCCTTGGTACCTGCGCCTGTTGTAAAGTCATCTACAAGTCCGCATGCTGTACCGCTGTGGTAATACTGATAGTTATCTACGTATGCTACAACGCCCTTGAATCCGAACAGGAAGTATGTATTCTCAAACTTCTGGTTTGTTACGGTGTAGCAAAGTGTTCCGTTTACATATACCTCAAAGGTATCGTTGTTAAGTCTTCTGAAGCAGAAGTGGTTCCACTCGCCGACCTGAAGATTCATCTTAGGTCCGTTATTGTCAGCGGGAGTAGTAGGATACCAGAGCTCTCCGCTTGCGAACTGCTTGGAATTGAAGTCGAAACCGGTGAACTGATGTGCTCCGGTATCATTGTTTCCGCTCCATACGCCAAGTCCTGCAAAATCTGCAGCAGCGTCAACGCTCTCGATCTTTACATCAAAGGTCAGAGCCATATCTGCCCAGGACTGAGGCTTATCGGAGAACAGCAGTGAATAGGATGCGTTTGTGAATGTGCTGAACTTAAGAGCAGACTCATCAAGTCCTGCGGTATTTCCGCTTCCTCCTGCTACGGGAGCTGAAGGATCATAGGGTGTTGCTGTGGATACAGGAGCTGTTGTGGGATCATCGGGAAGGATCACATCTCCTGCTGCCGCAGGTGTTCCTGCGATACCGGTTGCTACCTTTTTACCTGCTACTACGTTTGTGCAGATACAACCGAAGCCCTGTGCTCCGATGAGCCAATTGCCTCCGTCGGAGGATTTCAGCATACTTCCGTCATTTGTAAATGTTGCGAAGTTACCGATAAGTCCCTTACCCTCACCTGCATCGTAGAACTGATAGTTATCCACATATGCGGTACAGTTCTTAAATCCAAAGAGGAAGAATGTATTTTCAAAGTTCTTGCCGGTGATCTCCAGCTGCTTCACTCCGTTTACATATACGTGGAAGGTATTGTTGTTAATTCTGCGGAAGGTGAAGTGATTCCACTCGCCTACCTTCAGTCCCAGCTTGTTTCCGTTATTGGTCGCCGGTCCGTAAGGATAGCTGATGGTATCGTATACGATACACTGATCCTTGAAGTCATATCCTGCAAAGTTATTACCGTTCCATACGCCAAGTCCGGCAAAATCCTGAGTATCGTCGATCTCACTGATGAGAGCGTCGAAGGACAGTGCTACATCCGCAGCATCTATACCGCCTTCTCTGAGGAGGAAGGTATATGAGGATGCGGTCTTTCCGTCAAATCTAAGAGTAGATCCGTCAAGTCCGTCTATGAAGGTCTCATTTGTATCGGGCTCTTCGGGGATTGTATCGGTTGATGATACAGGAGGCTCTGTCTCTGTCACGGATGATGATGTTTCCGGAGGAGTTACAGGAACATCGGGAATATCTCCTCCATCATCCTCAACGATCGCACTATTATCGGGGAATATGGGATTTACGTTGATGGAGTAATCCACCCTGTATGCATATCCTGCGATAATACGGGTAAGGAGTGTGATATCTGCGGTGTTGATAAGTCCGTCAACATTGATATCTGCACCTGATGCTACAGATACGCTTGCACCGCTGATCTTTCTGCGCATAACTACTACGTCACTGGAGTTGACATTACCGTCTCCGTTTGCATCGCCCACATTTGATGCTGCGGGACCTGCGTTTGACATTGCATATGAAGGATCACAGTATACTACGTCAGATGTATCTGCCGATGCAAGATCTGTGAAATCTTCAACTGCATAGATAGTACCTACACCCTTAGCTGCATCAAAATCCTTATCACAGATACGGATGTTATCGATAAGGATATTACAGAACTGAGGGAACAGGATAAGATAGCTGTTATTTACAACGTTGAAGTCTGCTGTAAGCACTTCTTCTCCGTCAAGGTACATTGTTACCTTGTTACCGTTGAACTGCCATGCAAACTCATACCATACGCCACACTCAAGTGCATAGCTCTCGGCGCCTACCTCGGTGTACATATCGGTCTGAGAATCGCTGATCCATGCTCCGCTTTCCTTTGCGGTGAATGCACCCTTTCCGAAATCATATCCGGTATAGTTGTATCTTGCTTCATTATCGTATGCTCCGCTGAATGCTACGATCTGGGAGAACATTCCTGCCGGAGCCTCGGTGAATGACTCTACGTATATATCCGCTACGATAGTTCCGCCATTGTTTGCGGCCACCATCTCGTTATACTCATCAAATGCTGCAATATATCCGCTTGTACCGTCTGTATCGTTCAGTCTGATGCAGTCATCTGTAGATGATGTGATCACTCCGTTACAGCCAAGATCGCTCATCTCGTATGTTTCAGCATACCATACCGCTGAATCGGCAGGTGATGAGAGATCATCAAAGTCCTCTGTTGCCCATACAGTTCCTGTGCCCTCGGCTACATTGTAGTCCTTTGCACAGATTCTGATGTTATCGAATCTTGCATCACAGAACTGAGGATACACAATAAGGTAATCTGTCTGTGCCGCATCAAACTCGGTGGAGATTACGCAGATTCCGTTCAGGTACATCGCTGCCTTTGTTCCGTTAAATCGGAATGCAAGCTCATACCATCTGCCGCACTCCCACTCAAATGCGTTTGTTGCGATCGCCGCATAGTCTGCCTGACCATCGGTCACCCATTCCATGCTCTGTCCTGCTTTGAATGCATTCTCTGTGAAATTGTAGGAGAGAAGATTGTATTTCGCACTGTCTCCTCCTCCTGTGAACGCTACGATCTGGGAGAACATTTCCTCTGCGGGAGTTCTGTACTCCTCTACCAGCACGTCCATTACAACGGTTACTCCCCCGTTGCTGTTTATCTTTTCGTTTATCTCGTCCATTGCTGCAGCATATCCGTCTGCTCCCGTCGTATCACTTATTCTGATACTCGGATTTATCTCGGTCGCTGCGTCTACAACGAACAGTGTTGATGATACCACCATGATAACGCTCAACACAAGTGATATAATTCGTTTCATTTCTCTTTCTCCTTTCTTCCCTTTATTTAAAATGAAATAAATTACAAGTTAAATACGATCTCAAATGCAAAACCGTGATCTCATATAAAAACAATCAGCCGGACAATTTACAGCCGATATCTACTACATCCGATTTGTACATTTGAACCAAATAAAACCATTTTAATATTACCATATTATTTATAAAATTGCAATACCGATTTCAATATTTTTCTATATTTTTTGTCGAATATCCCATACATTTCGTTATTTTAAAGCAATTCATTAACTTTTAGGCTTCAGTATCTTAATAACGAATAGCAATGTGTTCACAAGTTCATTGTGAAAAAAGTGAGGGGCTATATCATAAGCAGGCTTTACACATTTGTATATTTCATGAAACTAAAAAATCCCCGTCAGGGGATTTTCAGCAAGTTCAATACAAGAAAACATGTTGCATTTCAATATTAAAATTATAGATTTCTGTAAAAACTTTTGTCCTCTCCTACTATGACGGGAGGGAACTTTGTAAAAACTTTCCCAACGAGCAAGGTGGAATCCGAAGATCGACGGATGAGGAGAATACCATTATTTTTCCTATCAGTAATCTCCTCATCACTCACTGATGCAATCCCCTTCTCCGCTGGGGAAGTCTAATTTTAATTATTATCGATCAGTATCATCGACAGAGACTTTCTCTGTTCTTCCGTGGGTTCTTTCAGTTTGCCGGAATTCAGAAGATTCATAAGGCAGTGGATAACAAACATTCTGTCACTGAAGAAGATATACTGCATCTCAAACTCCCTCATTTTACGCTGATTCTCGGGAGTTACGGCAATGATTGCATCGACGTACGGCTTACGGATCGCTTCAAGCTCATTCCAATGCTTCTCTTTGATTCTGTCACCGATTGCAAGAAGCTTACGCTTCGTCTCCACATTGAAGATATGTAAAGGACGAAGACAAGACTTTGTACACCCTTCAAATCTGTTTACATCTAAAATTGCGCCAACATCTACACCGTCAAGTTTATACTTACAACAGATCACTTCGTCAGGATTTTTGAGATCAGGCTTTTCCACAACGGCTTTATCGTATGGTTCATGAACAAAAGAAACAAACCCCTTTTCAGCCAAATACGCATACTCCTCGGCAGTCACTTCCTCACCATACACGTAACGCTTGATTATAGACAGATCATGATACACATCTCTATAGTAAGTTTCATTCACACGTTTACCGGACCATTCTGTGTCAAATCCCCATAGCACAAAATCCTGTGATAGCCCGTTAAAATAAGGACCGCTGAAGTTGTTTATCTGCTCGGAGTACATCGTCTCTCTGCATCCGACTGTGTCAACATAGGCGTGGATAAGGTTCTTTCCTCCGTCGGGACGACGGGTTACAACCTCGTCAAAGGTCACTGTCTGGAGCCTGTCGAAAAGTTCTTCCCCGCTCTGTGCAGCAATATACGGAATCAGTGCCCACATCATGTAGTTTTTATCCCTCGGAGGAGTGTAAGTAAAGGTGAAATCACCAGTTACACCACCGAGGATTCCGGGATCGTCAAGAATATCCGATGCCATAAGCTCATCGTACAGCTCATTTGCAACAAGATCTGCGGCACGAAGATATATTTCATCTTGCAAGCGGATCATCTCATCCGTCTGTTCTTCGATAATGATATTACAAATGTACTTATCACCCTTTTTAAGAACGATTCCGTATTCTTCAAGGAATTCGATCTCGTTCTCCACGTAAACGGGAGACACGCCAAGTGCGTCTGCAATCTCATTTATGGGTTTTGCCGTATTTCTCACGGCATAAAGAATATTCTGCGCAAGGGCAGATCTTACAAAGTTTCTCGGACTTCCCTTTTCACCGACGGATCCGTTGAAAAATACATTTGAAAATTTCACCGGATTAAATTTAAGTTCACCTGAATTTCTCACAGTTTCCATACCTCGTTTCAGTTCTTTTTTAGCCTCGAACAAATGCCATTTTACAGTTCCGAGAGGAATGCCGAGAGATTTTGCAATATCGGTCTGCCGTCTGTTCTCATAGTAATACTGAATAACGATCTGCCTCTGCATCTTTGAAAGATATGCTATCTCACGGTGGAGCTTTTCTTCGGTTTCTGCGGCTTCTATACCCTCCGAAACATCACTGCCGTCGGACAGCATCTCCTCCATCTTATCAATGGGCACCCCCACGATCATCCGTGCACTATCACGGTAGTAATTCGCAAGGGTATTATGCGCCACCGACCAGATAAACTTATCAGTATCACCGATATCGTCTTTTACGAGAAGACTGCGGAATGCACGAAGGACTATCTCCTGTGATAGATCCTCTGCATCCTCCGTAGTCCTGCACCGCTTAAGTGCAAAACCGAATACAGGCTTCACATATTCGGCAATTATTCTCTCTGCATCCTGTCTTAACATTTATTTTACTCCCTTGAAAGCTTTCATCTATACAGACACCGGCGGCACTGGAAGGTTGGAAAAATCTCAAAAAATTTCGGGCGTTTGCAAAAATTCTTACAAACGCCCTGTTTTGTTCCATCATATTCCCGCAAGTGCCGCACCGATAACGGGGCCAAAGCGTGAATTTTCGGGGATAATGAAGTTAAGGTCAAACATGGTATTAAGAACATTGAACACATCGGGAGCCTGTCTCATTGCGGTAAGATTTCCCGTGAGGACGATGTCGGAAATTCCGTGTCCCTGTGCCGCAAAACGTGATACCATGGCGATGGTTTCGAACACCATATTGATTATACCGAGAGCGATATCAGCCTTTGTTGCGATATCACTGATATTACCGAAATTTGATGCGGTCATTCGCTCGGTGAGGTTAGGGGTAATTGAAACCTTGGAGATATCGTCGATCTTCAGATCAATTTTGGAGATATCACCGTCAGCGGCAAGCTCTTCGATATGCTCAAATGTATCCATACCGAGAAGCTTCTTTGAAAGTCCGATAAGAGTACCGCCACCGACACCGGTACCACCGAGGTGGCGAGGCTCTTCCCCTCTCTTTGCGTGAACCAGCGCTGTACCCGTACCCATGCTGACTACGATAGCACGCTCAAGGCCCGACAGAAAGAGTCCACCATAACCGATACAACGGAATTCGGGAACGATCTCGCAAGGGAGTGAATATATAGGACGTGAAAGGAACGATGATCCCACACCGGTTATCATCACCTTTGATATATCTTCAAGATCAAGTGCATTGTCTGTGGTAAACTTACCGAACGCACCGTATACGGATGTAATCGGATCTGTCGCACGCACGAACTGAGGCTTTATGAGTATCGGCTCAGCTCCTGCATCTGTTATATCAAATCCACATATTTTTGTTGAACTTCCGCCAACATCTATTCCTATAACGATTTTCTTTGCCATTTTACACTTCCCTTTCCTTTTACGTATCAGAGTCCGACCCTGTCCCGGCTGTACTCCTCACGAAGAATTGAACACACACCAACAGACACGAATCCGCCCTTCACAAAAATACTGTCACGGCGCACACCTTCAAATGTCATACCGCATTTTTCCATGACTCTGCGGCTGGCCACGTTACCTTCCATATATTTTGCTTCAAGCCGATGAAGGCCGAGATAATCAAATCCAAATCTTATAACACGGCGTACCGCTTCTGTAGCGAATCCCTTACCCCAAAAATCGGGATTCAGTACGTATCCTATCTCAGCACCGTCATTACCGTAATCGAATCTTGTAAAGCCACATGTACCGATCATACGTCCACTTTCCTTTTCAACTACAGCCCAGTCGTGAAACTCACCCACCTTGTACTGATGATTAAGATAAACAAGGTACTGATACGTAAATTTTCTGTCAGGGTGAGGATTCCACAACAGATACTTCGTTGTATCTGAGCGCTTTGCATAATCGTACATATCATCGGCATCGCTTTTCTGCATTCGCCTGAGTATGAGGTGCTCCGTTTCAAGCACGGGAATATTTCTGAACACTTTTGTGATCTCTTCCTTATTCAAACCGGCACCTCCTTTTATCTGATACGTTTATTATATTATAAATTCATCGCTAAATCAAGTCTATTAGGCTTTTTATTTACACCTTATTACTTGACCGCACATTTATAGAATGATATAATATAATGAATCAATATTTTTATTATGTGAGGTCTCTGTAATGAAAGCTGTAATTTTCGGTGCAGGCAATATCGGTCGTGGATTTATCGCACCTCTTTTCTCAGAATCCGGGTTTGAGGTAACCTTTATTGACGTCTCAAAGCCTGTCATTGAAAGAATCAATACCGATCACAAATATCCGCTTAAGATAGTATCAAATGAAGGCAGCCATGAGATAATGGTTGAAAATGTTTCCGCTGTTGACGGTAACGATACCGATGCTGCTGAGGCCATTATTGCTGAATGTGATATCTGTGCAACCTGTGTTGGCGCAGGTGCTATCAAATATATTCTCCCCAACTTTATACGCGGACTTCGTCGCCGTCTAAGTACAAGCGGAAAGCCTCTTGATCTTCTCATCTGCGAGAATCTCATGGATGCGGACAAGTATGTGCACTCCCTCCTTGAAGCGGAACTGACAGAAGATGAGCTCGGAATGGTAGGACTTATCGAAACATCTGTCGGACGAATGGTTCCCGCACCTGATCCCATGGCAAATGCCGACAATCCTCTCCGCGTTGCTGTAGAGGAATACGGCGTTCTTCCCGTTGACCGCGATGCATTTAAGGGAGATGTACCTCCTGTTAAAAACATGGTGGCTCACAGTCCTTTCCGATTCTATATTGAGCGCAAGCTGTATCTGCATAACATGGGTCACGCAGTCTGCGCATACCTCGGAAACTACACAGGTCACGAAAAGATCTGCACAGCTATCTCCGATCCCACTATCCGTGTTATTGTAACTGCGGCAATGACCGAGAGTGCTGTTGCACTTTCCGAAAAATACAACACATCCGTTGCTCCCATCATGGAACATGCTTCTGATCTTATAAGACGTTTCGCCAACGTGGCTCTGGGTGACGGATGTGCAAGAGTTGGTGCCGATATTCCCAGAAAGCTCGCCCCCTCCGACAGACTTACCGGCGGTGCCATGAATGTTATCTCCACAGGAGCAACTCCCGTGTTCATTTGTGTCGGTGCTGCTGCTGCGCTTTTCAAGTATATGAAGGATACAGAGCTTGATATGTCACCTGCCTCCGCTATGGCGGAATATGCAAAGCTTGCAGGTGAGCCTGCCGCAGAGCTTGCTCCTATGGTCGAAAAGCTGTACAGTCTTTTTACTGAGGGTAAGTCTCTCTCCGAAATCCTTAATGCCGCCGATTCCATGAAGCATGATGCAGTGGGGATGATAGTCTGATGATATTTTGTGACAGCCATACTCATTCAAACTTTTCCTTTGATGCGGAGCAGTCTATTGAAGAACTCTGCATATCCGCAATAAACAAAGGTGTAAAAAGAATCGCTCTTACCGATCACTGCGATATTGACTGTGTACTTGACGGACTTTATCCCGGATATGATGCGGCTGCTGCCAAGGCGGAATTTGACAGATGCCGTGAAAAGTACGAGGGACAGCTTGAAATGATCTTCGGAATTGAGCTTGGTCAGGCTCATCTCCGTGAAAAAGAAGCTCATGAGCTTATAAAAAAGTACGATATGGAGTTTATCATCACCTCCATTCATAACCTTGACCGTGTACCCGACTATATCTTTCTTAACTACAAAGAGATCCCTCAGCCTATGATCGATCATCTTTACGAAAGGTATGTACGTGAGCTTTGCGGTGCCGCAAAATTTGATGGTGCCCACACTCTTGCTCATATCACTTACCCTGCAAGATACATCAACCGTGACGGAAGAGAGATCGATATCAAAAGGTTCTACGATCTGTACCGTGAGCTTTTTGAGATCATAAAGAGCCGGGGTGTCGCACTTGAGCTCAACACCTCAGGTATACGTAAAGGTTACGGCATGTCACCGAATGAGGATCTTCTGAGATTCTACCGCGAATGTGGCGGTGAGCTTGTAAGCTGTGGCTCCGACACTCACATATTCGGTGATGTTGGTGCGGATGTTGAGGATTGTGTAGAGCTTCTGAGAGAGATAGGATTCAAGTATCTCACCTGTCCCGCAAAGGGTGGAGCCGAGCACATAAAACTCGCTTAAACATAAAGCCAGTGCAAAGAAAGGCATGGACAAAATTATGGATATAAATAAATCCGACATCAGTCTTCTCTATCCCGATCAGGAAAGTATAAGCAAGAAATATCTCTCGGATTCATCTGACGAATACAGACGTGCCGCTGTTGGTCAGCTTGAGCTTGATGCGATGTTTGATATGTCCTCTGATATGGTTGCGGATTTCTTTACTACCGATCCCGAGGTAATAAAATACCGTCAGGAGACTTTTGCTGATCTCGCTATGGTTCCCGAGATATGTGACGTTCTTCGTCGTATGATTCCTATGCTTCAGGATATTTCCGAGCTTCGTCGTATGGGCGGTGATTTCTCAACCGAAGGAGAGGGATACCTTTACAGCGTTGCAGAGGCTGAGATCTACATTTCAGTTCTCGATATGCTCCGTGAGGGGCTTCTGCCTCATATCGATAAGTTCACCAGCCGTGCTATGTCTGCTTTTGCAAAACGGATAAGCGAGCTCACCGAGAGCGACGATGCAAAAGAGCTAAACGAGCGTCTCTCAGAGCTCGGTTCAAAAGTACGCGAGATCCGTAGTGTGACTATCGGCGTGAATCTTGATTCAAGGCTGAAGCCGGAAGACGCCGGTGTTCTCTCCATCAATAATCAGCGATTCAAATCGGGTGAGCTTCTTGACAGAATACTTCGTCTTGACTTCAAATCAGGCGAGATGACCTGTATTGCTCCACTTACTCCTCTGAGAAAGAATCAGTCTGAGAACGAACAGACAGCTATGTCAAATGCGTTCTCTTCAGCTATTGCAAATGTATTCCATTCCTCAGTTCGCCAATGGAAGAAGATCGTTCAGTCATATGTTCTTGATAACACGGATTTTCTTCTCCGCATGATGCCTGAGATCGAATTCGTAACAAAATCAGTAAAGCTTATAACGAGGCTTAAGGAACGCGGATGTAATCTTACCACACCCGAAATCTGTAATGCCGATGACAAACGCTTTGAAGCCACTGCTCTTATAAATCCCGTTATCGCTCTTAAAGTTGAGGGAGAGCTCGTTCCAAATGATTTTGCGTTTGACGATAACGGTATGATATTCGTTATCACAGGGCCCAACCGAGGCGGTAAATCAGTTATCACCTGCGCTGTTGGACACGCATTTATCATGGCTCAGCTTGGACTTCCCGTATGTGCAGACAAGGCTGTCATCAGCCCCTGCGACAACGTATTCACTCACTTCCCTACAGGATCAGAGGATACTGTTGACAAGGGACGTCTCGGTGAAGAGTGTGCCCGTCTCAATGAGATATTCGTTGGCGTCACTGAAAAGAGTCTTATTCTGCTTGATGAATCTCTCAGCTCCACAGGATCTTTTGAAGGATCGTACATCGCTGCCGAAGTACTTGCAGGATTCAGTATGGCAGGATGTCGCGGAATCTTCTCAACTCACCTTCATGATCTTGCAGCGTCCGTACCGTCAATAAACGAGCGTTGTGCCGCTATCGGCGGTGTTCGCATAGATAACCTTTCCGCTGATATTGCCGACGGAAAGCGCAGCTTCAGGATAGTAAGACGTACTCCCGACGGTAAGAGCTATGCTCGTGATATCGCCGAGAAATACGGACTTTCCTTTGAAAATATTACTCAGACTCTGCACAGAAAGAAGGATTCGTGATGACATTTGAAGAACTTGAACTAACTTGCAGGAATTGTACTGCCTGTGCCCTTCATGAGACACGAACCAACTGTGTATTCGGAACGGGTAACCAGAATGCACGTCTTATGTTCGTAGGAGAAGCTCCCGGTGAGAAAGAGGATCTTTCGGGAATCCCCTTCGTCGGTGCCGCAGGTAAGCTCCTTGACAAGTATCTGTGTGCCGTGGATATCCCACGTGAGGATGTATATATTGCAAACATACTTAAATGCCGTCCTCCGAAAAACCGCGATCCTCTCCCTGCTGAACAGGATTCCTGTATCGGCTATCTTCGTGAACAGGTCAAACTTATAAAACCGGAGATAATCGTTTGCCTCGGCAGAATTGCCGCAATGAGGCTCATTCGTCCTGATTATAAGATCACAAAAGAACATGGCGAATTTGTGAAAAAAGGCGATTTCACAATGACCGCAGTCTTTCATCCTGCTGCTCTCCTACGGGATCCCCGCCGTAAAGAGGATATGTTCGCTGATATGAAAAAAATCAAAGAATTTTTGGACGGGAACGGTTAATTGATTTTTTGCGAGAGGAAACTTTTTCGAGAAAAAGATTTCCTCTCGCACTCTCCTTCAAAAAGCTTTATACTAATATACATTACAAAGAAAGTGCAAATCCAAAACGAAGGATCTGCACTATTTTTGTTTCCCTATTTATTTAAAAGTTTTTGTGGGTGGGGTACGGGG